>JAMONI010000146.1 GCA_027065935.1 Flavobacteriales bacterium
GAACCGGGAGAGTTTACGTTACGCGCCTTTATGCACGGCAAAATGGATTTGGCCCAAGCCGAAGCGGTGGCGGATTTGATTGCGGCCGAAACCTCGTTACAACACAAAACCGCTATGGCACAGCTCAAAGGCGGTTTTTCCAAAAAACTGAAGATACTTCGTGAGCAAATGGTGGAATTTGCCTCCTTATTGGAACTGGAATTGGACTTTGCCGAAGAAGACGTGGAATTTGCCGATAGACAACAGTTTATGAACTTAATCGGACAGATAAAAAAAACGCTTCAACAATTGATGGATGCCTACCGGGCGGGTAATGTAATAAAAGAAGGCCTTCCCGTAGCCATCACAGGCGAACCCAACACCGGCAAATCCACTTTGCTCAATGCCTTGCTCCAAGAAGAAAAAGCCATCGTAACGGACATTCCCGGTACTACGCGCGACGTGATAGAAGACCAAATCATTATCGACGGTATAAAGTTTCGATTTATCGACACGGCCGGAATCCGTAAAGCGCAAGATCAAGTGGAACAAATCGGAATCGAACGGACTTTTGAAAAAATCAAAGAAGCCCGAGTGGTGTTCGTCCTGACCGATGCCGAAATAATGCATGAGGATGAATCGTTTTTTAAGCAAAACCTCAAGCGGTATTTTGAATGGAAAAACGAATTTCCGGACAAGCATTTTAAGTTGATTATTAACAAAATAGACAAGCTCTCCGAAGAAAAATCCGACTCGCTCCGGATGAAGCTCATGCAAGCGGGAGTCGATGATTTTCTCTTTATCTCGGCCAAACGGGAACAGGGAATCGACGCATTGAAACAATTCCTGTCCGACTATGTCCGACAAGGCTTGCTTGTTCAGTCCGATGTGCTGGTAACCAATGAGCGACATTATAACGCCTTGCGTGAAGCCTGGCAAAGTATGATAACCGTTGAAGAAGGCCTTACCTCCGGATTAACCGCCGATTTGTTGGCGGTGGATGTACGTGAGGCGCTAAATAAGTTGGGCGAAATTACGGGAGAAATCACCACCGACGATTTGCTGGATCATATTTTTAAGAATTTTTGTATCGGGAAGTAAAAATAATACGCTTTAAGGATCTGCATTCACTTTAACTTTTACGTTGCGCAAAAGAGGAATTCCGCGGAATTTTTCAATGATTTTACGAATGGTGTTACGGGCGTTCATCGTATTTTTACCGGCAGGCAATTTGATAAGAAGTTCCAAATAAAAATAATTTCTGATTTTATAAACGGGCGGTTCCGACGGCCCCAGAACGGTTTTGAAATAGTAACGTAAAGCTTTGCTTAACCAATCGGCCGCTTTGTGGAGATTTTGCGGATTTTTCGATAGCAATTCCAATTTAATGAGCTTGTAAAACGGCGGATACTTAAAAATCCGTCGTTCTTTCATTTCCTTTTGATAGAAGTTTTGGTAATCGTTTGTCAAAAAGTGAGTTATCACCGGATGTTCCGGTTGGTAGGTTTGAATAATAACGGCATCTTTCCGGTGACGCCTGCCCGTTCGACCCGATACTTGAACAAGCATTTGAAAAGCACGTTCGTGGGCTTTGAATTCCGGAAAATGAATCATTTTATCGGCATTTACCACTACAACCAACCCGGTTTTGCCGAAATCCAAGCCTTTGGTAAGCATTTGCGTGCCTACCAATATGTCGTATGCCCCCTTTTCAAAGGCAGTAATGAGTTTTTCGGCTTTTTTTTTGCCTTGCATTGTTCCGGAATCCATACGGGCTATCTTGAATTCGGGAAAAAATTCTTTCAATTGCGCTTCGACTTTTTCCGTGCCCGTTCCGATAATTTTGAGTTCGGGACTTCCGCAGGCACGGCAGATGTTGCTTTTGGGTATTTGATAGCCGCAATAATGACATTTGAGCTTTCCTTCATGTTGATGATATGTCAAACTTACCGAACAGTTCGGACAGTTTTCGGTATAACCGCAAGTTTTGCAAGTAATAATCGGGGCGTAACCGCGCCGGTTTATAAATACGATGACCTGCAAGCCTTTGCGTACGGTTTGCTCGATAGCTTCCAAAGTTTCTTTGATAAAATCCGTTTTGACCCGTCCTTCTTTAAAAGCCCTACGAAAGTCGAGTACGATTTTTTCGGGTTCGGGGGTTTTGTGGAATTTTTCGTCCAACTTCACGTAATCGTATTTTGATTTATCTACGTTGTTAAGCGATTCGAACGAAGGCGTTGCCGAGCCCAGAATCACGTCGGCACGGTGTAAGCGTTTTAATACCATAGCCAAATCACGGCTTTGATACATAGGTTCGGTTTGTGATTCTTTATAGGATTCGTCGTGTTCTTCATCAACGATAATCAAACCCAATTTGTTGAACGGCAAGAAAACGGCGGATCGCGTACCTACAATTAACCGGGCTTTTTCATTATTTTCCAAAACATTCATCCAAATTTCCCTGCGCTCGTAGGTGGAATATTTGGAATGATAGACGGCGGTTTGATTGCCGAATTGTTTTTTCAGCCGGTTGACCAATTGGGCGGTCAGCCCGATTTCGGGCAACATAAACAATACTTGATTTCCTTTTTTTAACTGATCTTCAATTAGTTTGATGTAAATTTCGGTTTTTCCGCTTGCCGTAACCCCGTGAAGAAGTACGGGTTTTCCTGACCGGAAAGAATCGTTTATCCGGTCCAAGGCCTCTTGTTGTGCATCACTAAGCGTAATTTCGGCGGGAACGACTTCATCAAACACCTGTCTGTCCGCCGGCACTTCGATGGTCTTGAGAATCTTCT
>JAMONI010000147.1 GCA_027065935.1 Flavobacteriales bacterium
TCGAACAAATCCACAACTATCCGGAAAAAAAATACCGGGGAAACCACTAACAATACCGCACAACAAACCCGCTCCGAAAACGAAGAAAAACCGAAAAACGAACATCCGCCTAATATGACGAATGAAAATACCGGCTTAGACTACGATCCCGAAAGCAAAATCATTGACAATTTATTCAAATACGTATATCCGTTCAAGAAAAACAAATAATTATCCGGAAAAAAGTAAAATCGCAAACAAGAAAAAAATCCGTATTTTTCCTTTAACTTTGAAAAAAAAATCTCATGACGCTCGAACAAAAAGTAATGCAAGCGCTTAAAGAAGCGATGAAAGAAAAAAACAAAGACAAACTCGATGCCTTGCGCGCCATCAAGTCGGCCATTTTGTTGGAAAAAACCAAAGGTGCATCCAAGACATTAACCGAAGCCGACGAGATGAAACTGCTCCAACGTTTGGTCAAGCAACGCAAAGAAAGCGCGGAAATATACAAACAACAAAACCGTGATGATCTGGCGCAAGTGGAATATAATCAGATCGCCGTTATCGAAAGCTTTCTGCCCGAACAAATGAGTGCGGAAGAAATCGAAGCGGAAGTTAAACGTATAATCGAAGAAACCGGAGCCGAAAGTATGCGCGACATGGGAAAAGTCATGGGCATCGCCACCAAAAAATTAGCCGGCCGGGCCGACGGAAAAACCATTTCCCAAATTGTGAAAAAACTTTTGAGTTAGCAGAATATTTTTTGTATTTTTGCATCCGCATAAAGGCCCGCGTAGCTCAACTGGATAGAGCATCTGACTTCGGATCAGAGGGTTGAGGGTTCGAGTCCTTCCGCGGGTACTTTTTTTTTATACTCCCCCCTACTCGGAAAACACTCGTCAAAAACTTTCAAAATATAGGATTCTGCAACGGTATAGCGCCTTAGGTAGCGAAAAATCCTACGTTTATTCAAAAACAAACTGCAAGTTGGTCGAAATGATAAAAGCCTTCAGTCCGTTGGAACGCACATAGCGGTTCAAGTCGAGATGGATGCTTTTGACTCCTATCCGCCACCATTTCATGCGGGTAAAAATGTCGGTATATTTGACCCCCATTCCGAACTGATGTGCCGTAAATGCCGACAAATCGTAATCCGAAGTGTAATATTTCCGGGTAGAATAGTGACCTTCGTAAGGGGCAAAATATTTCACCGCCGATTGGATGTAATACCGGTAGGACGGATACAGGGTAAATCCGCTCGAAATTTTCAAAGGCACTTCCAGTTCGGCCGTATGCGATTGCAGTCCCCAGTCATCGGTATAGTATCGGTAATACGAACGCAATACCATAAATTCATTAACATAATAATTCACGCGTAATCCCAGCGGGAATTTAAACCGTTTGCCGGGCAATCTTTCAAAATCGTCGGCCAGTTGAAATACCCCTTTATTTTCTTTACTGGTGTAGCGCGGGATATCGGCGGCATTACCGATGTAATAGTTCGGCTTGTCGGCGAAATAGACGCGTTGCATAGGATTGGCTAACCAACCCGTTTGGTAAGTCAGGTCGGTAAACAGTGAAAATTGCAAATTTCTCGAGAGGATTTGCGAGAAACCTATTTTTAGCACATAGGTGTTACGCGCTTTGTTTTCAATAAGTCCCTCGGATGAAGGCCGCCAAGTGTTATTTCCCGTTTTCACGGTAGGATTACCGTTTTCGTCCCAGATGGGAACATCTTTGAAGAAATCGGCGTTCAAGTTGCCTCCGGTTTCAAAGTAGGTTTTGATTTCGGTAGGATATTCGGGGCGCCAATGGTCAAAGTACACGTTGGTTCCCAGAGAGATTTCCGAGTTTTTTTCGTTGAAAATATACGTAAAATCCAATCCGCCTCCCGCCGAAAAATAATCGAACTCGTCGGCTATACTTGCCGAAACGCCGAAAATTTTGTTACGGTCGTCGGAATAATGCTGAAAGTTGGCGTTAAAATTCAACCACACGTCTTTATAAGATGCGCCCGATGAGGCCACCCAAGGCGTTCCGGTGATGGCCGAACCCGTATTGTTATCGAGCCATTTATCGTCATCGTCATCGTCGTCATCATCGTCGTCTCCCCTCGAAGCACCGGTAAAGGGGTTCAAGTTACTTGATGAAGCGGATGTGTAAGCCGAAACGGTAAAGTCCACATTCAACACATGGTCGGCCGATACGGGAAGGCTTACCTGAATGTTTTGCGCGAAATCCTTTAGTTTTTCATTACCTATTCCTCCGGTGACGGCGGCGTGGTCGCCCGATTGATTGTAATAACTCAACAACCAGTTCACTTCGGTATTGTCCAGTGCGCGTTTTTTAAATACGGTATCGTTGGAAGTTTGCGCATAAACCTTTGTCAACAACAAACCGCCGAGAATCAACAATATTCTTTTCATAATCCTTTTTTTGGGAAAAAATATTAATTACATCCGCATCCGCCGCCCGATTTGCCTCCGCTTGCGCCCGAAGCACCTTCCCGGTAGGTTTGAAACGTGGTGACGAATTTCTTGGCTTTAATGGACACCAATACCATATCCGGATCGTTAAGATTGACTTGCTCGTAAGGTTTTACCGCTACGCAGGAGCTTAACAGAGAGGACAAGATCAAGGCGGAAATCCACAATTTTTTCATATTCTGAAGGTTTATCATTCGGTTTTATCGAGTTGAATGTGTTTTGACGTATAAATTTTTCCCCGGTCATCCACAACAATACATTCCACACCCGGAATTTGATCGATTCGGTTTACACCGACTT
>JAMONI010000148.1 GCA_027065935.1 Flavobacteriales bacterium
ACGTAATGGTAGTGGTTTCGCAAAAAGGATTGGGATAGTTTTGGCTTAATCGTACCGCATCCGTGCGATGGGTTTCTACAGAAAGCACGTTCAAATAGGCCAGCTCGCATTCGGTCCAGTCATTGCCGGGCAGTATCAAGCGGTTTTGTCCGTCCATATCCAAAGGCGTATAGTCACTTCCGGAAAAAGCCGATCGAGGTCGCGTAAATTTGATATGCCATTTATAATTTCCCGTTTCGGGTTTCAAATGATTCAAAATGATTCCCGGTCCCGTGGTGTGCGCATCATTGACCATAAGTGTCCGGCTAACAATCAGATGTTCGCTTTGTTCCAACGGCCGGTCATCCGTTGCTACCAAAACCACCGTGGCAAAACCCGAGGTGTCTGTAATTTCCAAGATACGCCGGCGTGCGGGCGGTTGTCCGTCCAAATATCCGGTAAATCCTTCGGCTTGAGGTGCCGAAAAAGAGAGCTGTTTTCTGACGGTGTCTTTCACAATTTCACCCGTATCCGACACAAACGGATGCGCCGGAGGGCCGGTCATGTAAGGAGCAACGGCTTGATCGGAGGGAACCGGTCCGTACATTTTCCGAACGGCGGATATATTTTGCCATCCGGCCACATAAGGCACCGTCGGGGGCGGCGGATAGGAATACCAAGGCAAATAAGTGGAATCCACCCATACGGTTATAGGATTTCGTGATGCCGACACCAATTGTTTTTTAAAAATCAATCCCGTTGTACGCAGATGGTCAATTACCGTAGCATCCGTGATAAGGTTTCCGATTAAGTTGCCGGCTCCGGCGGGTTCTTGTGATTCATTTATTGCCCAACCGTCGGTTCCCACTTCAAATTCACCGTGATTCCATGCAAACCACGTGATTCCCGCCCAGTTATGCAACGAGCCGTAAACCGCTGCGGCCAAATACATGGAAGCCCTCCGGGATTTCAAACTATCCGTATCCCATTCGGACATATTGATTTCTCCAATGATGTACGGTTTGTCTTGTTGCGCCGACCGGGAAGTTAATTTGTATATGAAATCATCGGCGGAAAATCCCACAAAAGGTTCTTCGTAAATATGATCTTCAATATGACCGGCTTCATTAAAATGCATTTCGGCGCTTCGTTCTCCGCGCCACAATGTAGAGTAAGTAATACTCATGTTATTGGTAGGATAATGCGAGAAAATATGGTTTTTGATACGGTTGAAATGGTCCCGATCCAATTGGATTAGGAAATCCGAACTTATTCTGTATTCCGTATCCGTGGCAGGTTCATACAGGTTGAAGGGAGCAATACCCGCTTGATGACAGTAATCGGCGAATTTGTTTTGCAATTTATTATCCCAATAGGCCAATGCCGGATAATTACTCAAATCATAACGATTGCCCATGTAAATCGTGTATTCGGACGAAAATTCGTTGATAACTTCAAAAGTCAGTACTTGGGGATTGTCTTTGTATTTGATGTGATTTAAATAGGGGTTTTCGTGTTCTAACAAGTAAGAAATAAACTCTTCGTCGAGCAAGGCGCAACGTTCGTCGAAAGTAATCAGCATTTTTCTAAGGTCGATAGCATCGGCCCAATACATTGCGTTAAGCTCAGATATGGCATTCATCCAAGCCAAACTATCTTGTGCATTAGTGCTTAGAATGTTCACGTCGCCGGGCAGGTATTCTCTGGTCCAATGTCCGGCCAACATAATGTAAATGCCCCTGCGTTCCAATTCGGCGTTAAGAAAATCGAATCGGTCCCAAGCCAAGGAATCCGGCGTGCGGGAATTGTTTTGGTAAGTTACAAGCGAAAATATTTGTGAATTCCAATCGTCACTGTAGCGTAACATGTGGTGCCATCGTACCAAATTTATCCCCAAAGACGCCAATTTGTCGGCAAAGGCAACGGCCGTTTGATGATCGGGGTAAAAGGCCACCACGTTAACGCCCCACAACCTGACCGTATCGCCTTGTGCATTTTTAAACACATCCCCTTCTCTGTATAACGGCGCTATGCTTTGGCCGGGAATTATTGCCGGCAATAAGAAAGATAATAATCCGAGTAATGTTTTTAGCACTTTTTTGTTAATTTAGTGCTAAAATAATAATTTTTTTAATTAGTTAATACAGGAGGGGAGAAAGACTGGTGCCCGAAACAGGATTCGAACCTGCACGTCCTTGCGGACACATGACCCTGAATCATGCGCGTCTACCAGTTCCGCCATTCGGGCAAAGAATTATTCAAACATCAAAGCATAGAGCCGTGACATTTCATTTTGCAAAGCGGACACGTTCACGTGGCGTGCCTGACGAATACTTTCGCGTCCGTCAAAATAAACCAACACCGAAGGGATAACAAAAATATTGAAATACCCCGATGCTTCGGGAATCATCTGCACGTTAATTTCCATAAATTTCATTTCGGGGTAATGCGCTTGTATCATTTTCAAGAGCTTGGGCGCCAAGGCATCCCCCACATTACAAGACTCGTCCGAAAAAAACACCATCACCGCATCATTGTTGCGGATAAATGCTTTAGCCTGGTCCAAATTTTCTGCAAAAAAGTTTTCCATACTTTCTTCATTAATACCGGCTTTCGAGCCGTTTTATTACCTTTTTATACATCGTCATTGCTTATTCCTGCAATTGACGGATAAACATTTCCTTGAAAACGGATAACTGACTTTTTAACGATCGTGACCGGTAGTGATCGCGGCAGGATTCTCCCTTGTGATCGCGGCAGGATTCTCCCTTGTGATCGCGGCAGG
>JAMONI010000149.1 GCA_027065935.1 Flavobacteriales bacterium
AAAAATGTACCGGTCCGAACAAAACGGAACCCCCGTTCCGGATAAAAAATCGGACAAGGAAAAATTGAAGGCTTTCTTTAAAAACCTTATTCCCGATTACGACGAAGACAAATTCTTTCTTTCGCATATGAAAAAAATCGTCGGATGGTATCACATCCTCAAGCAAGCGAACTTGTTGGACGAATTAACCGGGAAAAAATAAAAACTCAAGCCTGATAAAGCCAAAAAATTCCTACGACAACGGCAAAAACACCACTGAGCAAACGAAATGCCTGCAATAACTTGCCGCTCCGGCTACGGGCTGAGAATTCGGATATCCACCCGATCAACAAGGCGTAAAGGGTCATGGCCAATACCGTCCCGACGGCAAATCCGGCCAAATAACGTAAACTCTGTGACATATCGGTAAAGCCCAAAACGGGAAATAACAAAATAAAATGTGACACGCCGGCAAATCCGTGAATAATTCCGATTCCCAAAGACGACCATGCGGTTTGGCGCTTAAAGGTGTCGTGGGTGTGAAAATGCCCGGCATCTTTGTGTTCGTGTTTGTGAATGTGAACCACAACTTCGTTGTTGGACGTATGTACGTGCGGATGCGTGTGTTTTCGTGCCGGACGGTATAAGCGGTAGAACGTCCAAAACCCCAAAGCTATCAGAATCAAGGCTACCAGTTTTTCGTTCACGTGCGAGATAAGTTCTACCGGAATCCGGTCTTTAAAGGTTAAAAACAATAAGCCTATCAATAGCATTCCCAGCAAATGCCCCACGCCCCAAAGGAATCCTATCTTCCAGGTTTTATGACGCGATTCCACCACCAAAGGCGTAACCGCCGCCAAGTGGTCGGGGCCGGAAACCACGTGGGCCGACGAAGCCAAAATTCCCGCTATGAATGGAAAAGCCGTCATCGATTCACCGTACTGTCCCGTTGTAACACGGATATCACTTCCGTGATTTTTTCGTTAGGCACGGTTAAAGATAAAACAAAATGTTTAATCAGCCAAATGTCATCTTTCCGTACCAATACGCCGGAACCTCTGCAAATTCCCATCCAAGTATCCAATGTTTCGTCAAACCACACGATTCCGGAATGTGTGCCGTCACTATACAAGTTTCTGTGTAACGGAATAAAAGTCCATGCTTTACCCCGTTCGAAATAGGGCTTGGCAAACTGCATAAAAGCCGCCTTGGTCCATACTTCCGAACTGTCGGTGCCCACAAAAACGGCCTCATCGTCCATCAAGGAAAAATAGGTGTCGAAATCGGCGCGGGCGGCCGCCCGGTGCCAACGGTCGAGGGTTTGACCGGCTCCGGAAATATCGGCGTGTTTAACGGCAGGGGTATTGCGCTTACAACTTGAGACCAAAACCGCCGTCAGAAAAATAAAAACCTTGGCCGGTAACTTCATCTTATGAACTTGATCGGGACGAACCCGACGAATATATGAAAAAACGGTGAAACAATAAAACCGTAAGCCACAACAGGGACAAGCCCGCAAAAATCCATTTTAAACGATTGACAGCGGAAAACAGAGGGACTACATTATCATTGAACTCGGGGTAAGTACGGCTTAAATAGACGATTCCCGCATTTTCAATCAAGTCGAATACGGAAACCGCTACGGGCAATAACACCAAATTTTTCAACCGGTTGGCAAAGGTATTAAGTTTAAAAAGCAGTAACGAATAAGTCAGGCCGTAGATTAAAGCATAGGGCGAGTCGATAAAAAGCGTGGTTAGACTGTAGTAAAATCTTTGGTCACCGGTATAGTTTTTGAAAATTTCCCTGACCTTTGCGGCCGAAAAACCGAACTGTAAATCCAAGATTTCGTTGCCGTACATATAGTTGAAAAAAATCAACGGATTAAGTATCAAATTAACCGCAACGATAAGGATGAAACCGGCAATGATCGTTTTCCAACGGGCAAATTGCGATAAAAGGTCGAATATCTTTTTCATGGTCGTTTATTTTTTGTTGACGAAAGTTTTCGAAACTATGGTCCACCGGCCGTTCTCCTTCAATAAGGTCAAGTAATCTTTATAAACCCTTGCACCGTAATCGAATTCCGTATGCACGCAAGCCGATTTGCCCGTAAGGTTTACATCGATGAGTTTTGTTTTGACCCGTTGTTTTCCTTCCCGGGCTACTACTTCCAAATAGTTATCGAGGTTAAAGGTTCGTATGCTGTCGTTGACGAGGGTATATAGGCGGGCGCCGGGATGGAAAATGTTGCGTAAACGATTCGTATCGGCATTTTTTCTTCCTTCGAAATATTGCTCTACGCATTGCTCGATGAGTTGGAATTCGTTTTCTTTTTCGAAGAAATCCGTCAGTACCGCGTTGTAGGTTTCGGCATCGTTGAGATAGGGGAAGTGACCTTTGTTCTTGAAGGTAAACACTTGCGCACCGGGGTAAAGGGCCATAAGTTCCTTACGCAGGGCTTCCGGAACCAAAGGGTCGTTATCGGATTGAATAATCAGTTTCGGGATACGTTTTATTTCATACCGTGCGGGGTTAATCGTAAAAAAATCGGTCAGCAGGTCAAAACGGTTGATAAAAGCGCGCTTGGAAAACGGAAGCGTGGGCAAAAAAGCCCGGATGACACTGTCATACCCGGCCGAAGGCCACAGTTTTTCTTCAAATTGTTTGGCGCCGAATCGTTGAATGATGATTTCGGGAATAAAGGGCAAAAGTTTTCTTGTGGTCCGGTTTTGTTCGAGAAGCAAGTTGTTGGGCGGAAAGG
>JAMONI010000150.1 GCA_027065935.1 Flavobacteriales bacterium
CAACCGAACAGTTTTAAAATGAATTTGCCGATAATTTTTTTCATAATTTCCGAAAAATCCCGCACAAAATCGGAAAAAATCCCCGTTTTCACAAGTCGGAGGAATTTTATACATTTATTCCACAATCCGCAAATATGGAAAAAGCCGACAAACGTTTTCTGGAAAAAGTCCGTTACAAGCTGGTGAAAGCCGTTGAAGATTACGACTTAATCCAACCGCACGACAAAATTTTGGTAGCCGTTTCGGGCGGAAAAGACAGTATGGTACTGCTCGACGCCTTGCACAACCGGAAAAAATACTTCAACTTCCCTTATGAAATAATCGCAGTAAACATCGAACTGACCGATGTGGGATATACCATCGAAAAAGACAAAATCGAGGCATTTTGCAACGAGCGAAACATTCCTTTTTTTCATATTAAAAACCATACTCGGATTGTGGACGGAAAAAAACATCCTTGTTTTTATTGCGCTTGGAACCGGAGAAAATTACTGTTTGAATGGGCCGTTGAAAACGGATTTAACAAAGTCGCCTTCGGACACAACCGGGACGATGTAGTGGAAACTTTATTGATGAACATGACCTATCACGCCGAAACGAGCGCTTTTCCCGTAAGGCTTCGTATGTTTGACGGAAAAATCGAAATTATTCGTCCGTTGATTTACGTGAGCAATGCCGAAGCCAAACGCTATATCGCACTAATGAATTACACACCCGTTCCTTACAATTGCCCGTTTGCCGAAGGTAACGACAGAGAAAAATTCCGGGCCTTACTGAGAGAATTATACAACATTCACCCCCATGCCGTTGAAAATATCTTCAAGTCCATTCAACACATTAAAACCGATTACTTACCCGTGCTTAAATCAATTCCGCCACGGTAAAGGTACTGCCCCCTACGAAAATAAGGTCGTTCTTGCCGGCGTTTTCTTTAGCCGTCTCGAAAGCCGAACATAGATCGTCGAAAACCTGGTACGGCAATCCCGCATCTTGCATCAAGGCCGACAGTTCTTCCTTAGGCATGGCCCGAGGTACGGAAGATTGCGAAATGTAATATTGCGCATCCTGCGGAAATAAACCGAGTATTTCCTTTACGTTCTTGTCTTTAACAAAACTCAAAACAAAATGTTTTTTATGCACATCGAGATTTTTCAATTCGTTTAAAACCAATTTTATGGCATCAAAATTATGAGCCGTGTCGAATAATATGTAAGGATTGTCGGAAATCATTTCCCATCTTCCTCTAAACCCCGTATTTTCCTTTACTTTCATCAATCCCGAACGCAAAACGGATTCGCTAATCGAGAATCCCGAAGCACGCAAATGGTTTACCGCTTCCAAAACCAAAGGCAAATTATTCTTTTGATAAGGTCCTTTCAAATCGGTTTCATAACGCCCGAAATCTTCCGAAGGAAGAAGGATTTCTGCCCCCTGTTCACGGGCGGTTTCTTCGAAAACCCGCATCACTTGCGGTTCCACTTCTCCTATGACAACGGGTACGGCCGGCTTAATGATACCGGCTTTTTCATAAGCGATTTTTTCGAGTGTATCGCCCAACAGGTCCGTATGGTCCATTTGCACGTTGGTAATTATCGACAGTAAGGGCATAATCACGTTGGTGGAATCCAAACGCCCGCCCAATCCCGTTTCGATTACGGCGATATCCACCTTGTTTTTGGCAAAATAATCAAATGCCATGGCTACGGTCATTTCGAAAAAACTCAACTGTTTGGCCTCCAAGAATGCCTTATGCCGGTTAATGAATCCCGTAACGAACCGCTTACGAACGGGGTTTCCGTTCACCTTAATCCTTTCTCTGAAGTCTTTCAGGTGCGGCGAAGTGTATAATCCCACTTTGTATCCCGCCTCTATCAATACGGAAGCCAGCATACTGGCCACCGAACCCTTTCCGTTGGTTCCCGCTACGTGAACAGCGGGATATCGTCGCTCGGGATTTTTCAACACGTCCAAGAAGTCGATAATGTTTGTTAGATCTTTCTTAAAAGCCTTGCGGCCTATGCGTTGATACATTGGAAGTTTTGAAAACATCCAATCGACAGTGGTTTCATAATTTTTCATTCCGTAAGTTTAAACCTGTAAATAATTTTCCCTATTTGTTGTTTCGGTCCGTCGCCGGGTGCCGGTTCCCATAGCGTTTTTTTGGCAGCCTCAATGGCGGCTTTGGTTAGGCATTCGGACGCTGTGGTACCTCGCGCTTTGACGGCACCGATTACTCTACCCGCCCGATCCACTGTAATGCGTACCACTACGATTCCTTCTTCGTTGCACCGGTAAGAAGGTGGCGGTTTGCGAATGGCTCTTCTGTTGCCCAACATATAATTGGGATCACCTGTTCCGGAACCTCCGGTTCCGTAGTAATTTCCTGAATTTTTATCCCCGGAAGGATTGCCTTTGTCTCCTTTGGCACCGGCATCATCACCTTCGGATGATGAGTCGGACGCTCCTTCGGGGGCATTAAAAATGTTTTCAAGCACCTCCGTTGTTTCTTTGGAGGGTTTGGGGGTGGATTGAACGGGTTTTGAGGTTTTAACTTTCGGTCGGGGTTTTTTCGTAGATTTCACTACGGGAGCCTCTTGGGTGTTTTGAGTAAGTATTTGTTCTTTTTGTGTTTTTTGAGGACGAGGTACCGTTTGTTTTTTTACGGGTTTGGGAGAAGCGGGCTGTATTTTTCCGCTTCCCTTTTC
>JAMONI010000151.1 GCA_027065935.1 Flavobacteriales bacterium
CGGGGCCGTTTTTTACCCGAAAGCAAAAGAAATTTCCCCGACTTGATGAATGCATTGAGCAAACTCACCGGATTGGATAATATGCTTCCGTTCGCCCCTTTCTCTTCGTATTACAACCGGGGGATTAATGAAGACGAAAAAGGACCGAATCCCGTGTCGGTGGGCGCTTTTATGTTTTTTAAAACGCAAGCTTTCCAAGATTTGGGCGGGTTCGACGAAAGATATTTTATGTACGGTGAAGACATCGACCTCTCGCGCAGTTTTTGGGAAACGGGATTGAGGAATTATTATTTCGGAAACATTACGGCCGTTCATTTCAAAGGCGAAAGCACACCCCAAACGGCTGAATACCGCCGGCATTTTATCCAGGCTTCCGAACTGTACTACAAAAAATATCACCCGTATTCGGCCCGGCTCATCAATCCCTTGATACGAATTTTTTTCCTGTTACATTTCTTTTTCGCTAAAAAAAAACAACAAAAATCCCTTCGTCATACCGGACGGGTCTATTTTATTTCCCGGACAAGCGAAGTGCCGTATGGCTTACAAAAGACTTATCCCGGTATCGAACTTTTCGATTTGTCAAGACTCCCGCAAGCGCCCGAAGGTTCGTTAATCATTTTCGACACCGCTTCATTACGTTTTGATGAAATCATCCGAACCATGCTACTGATGCGTCCTAAAGATTTTTTCTATCGTTTTTGGATGAAAAGTTTGCAATTGCTTATCGGTAGCGACGACCCCAAAGGCAAAGGCACGATTATCCGCTATTAAATCTTACGAACACCGCATTCATTCCCCTATTATTTTCCTATTTTTGTAATTCAAAATCATTACGATGGACAAGAAAAAACGGTTTCTTATTACGGCGGCCCTTCCATATACCAACGGTCCGGTACATATCGGCCATTTGGCAGGCGTTTACATTCCCGCCGATATCTATACGCGCTATCAAAAAAGTAAAGGTCATGATGCCGTCTATATCTGCGGGTCCGACGAACACGGTGTGCCGATTACCATCCGCGCCAAAAAAGAGGGAAAGTCGCCCCAAGAAATCGTGGATAAATATCACGCGCTCATCCGAAAATCATTTGAAGATTTCGGAATAGCCTTTGACAATTACAGCAGAACATCCTTGGCCTTGCACCACCGAACCGCAGCCGACTTTTTCAAAACCTTGCACGAAAAAGGCGCTTTTGTCGAAAAAGAAACCGAACAACTCTACGACGAAAAAGCACGTCAATTTCTTGCCGACCGTTTCGTAAAAGGCACTTGCCCCAAATGCGGCTACGACGAAGCCTACGGCGACCAATGCGAAAAATGCGGCACTTCCTTAAGCCCTACGGAATTGATTAACCCCGTTTCAACACTCACCGGCACCAAACCCGTGTTGAAAAAAACCAAGCATTGGTACTTACCTTTGGACAAACACCAAGACTGGTTGCGTAAATGGATTTTAGAGGACCATAAACACGATTGGAAACCCAACGTATTAGGCCAAGTGAAATCCTGGCTTGACGACGGATTACGGCCCCGTGCTGTAACCCGCGATTTGGATTGGGGCGTTCCCGTCCCCGTTGAAGGCGCCGAAGGTAAAGTCTTATACGTTTGGTTCGACGCTCCCATCGGCTATATTTCGTCCACCAAAGAATGGGCGCAAAAAAACGGTGAAAATTGGGAACCTTATTGGAAGAATCCCGAAACCCGGCTTATTCACTTCATCGGAAAGGACAATATCGTGTTTCATACCATAATCTTTCCGGCCATGCTCAAAGCTCACGGCGAGTATATCCTGCCCGATAATGTTCCGGCCAATGAATTTTTAAATTTGGAAGGAGACAAAATTTCCACCTCACGCAACTGGGCCGTATGGTTACACGAGTATTTGGAAGAATTTCCCGGCAAACAGGACGTATTACGCTACGTATTGACGGCCAACGCCCCCGAAACCAAAGACAACGATTTCACTTGGAAAGACTTTCAAGCAAGAAACAACAACGAACTGGTGGGTAATTTGGGTAATTTCATTAACCGTGTAATGGTGCTAACCAACAAATATTACGAAGGCGTAATACCCGAGCCCGGCAACTTGCTCGATACCGACATCCAAGTGCTTGAAAGCATCCGGAAATATCCGGAAAAAATCGGGGGGTTGATTGAAAAATTCAAATTCCGCGATGCGCTTAATGAATTTATGAATTTAGCCAGGTTAGGCAATAAATATCTCGCCGATGAAGAACCCTGGAAAAAAATAAAAACCGATCCGGGACGTGTAAAAACCATTATGTTTGTTAGCGCTCAAATCACTGCGGCATTGGCGATATTAAGCGAAATTTTCCTGCCGTTTACTTCCCGTAAAATCAAAAATATGCTGCAATGGGGCGGAGAGGTCCGTTGGGATGACGTTTCGGATTTTGATTCTTATTTAATCGCTCCCGGACATCAAGTAGGCAAACCCGGACTTTTGTTTGAAAAAATCGATGATGCCACCATTCAAAAACAAAT
This sequence comes from Flavobacteriales bacterium, assembly GCA_027065935.1. Taxonomy (GTDB): domain Bacteria; phylum Bacteroidota; class Bacteroidia; order Flavobacteriales; family Flavobacteriaceae; genus JAADED01. Next base: position 2,506 of record JAMONI010000151.1, read on the forward strand.
CGATAAATTGTTAAAAACCAAAGAAAATAATAATCAGGAAAGTCTTCCACCCGTCAAACAAACCGTAGGTATCGATGATTTTGCCAAATTGGACATCAGACCCGTCACCATTACGGAAGCGGAAAAAATTCCCAAAGCCAAAAAACTCTTGAAATTAACCGTGGACACGGGATTAGACCGCAGAACGGTGGTG
>JAMONI010000152.1 GCA_027065935.1 Flavobacteriales bacterium
GAAAATCGGGAATCAGGGTTTCCATGGTGACGCCCGGGTTCAGTTCCCGCACTTTGCGAATGGTTTCCACCCAAAGCCCCACCCCGAGGTCGGGCAAATCGTCGCGGTCCACCGATGTGATTACTGCATGTTTCACTCCCATCAAGCGGATGCTCTCGGCCACCCGAAGAGGCTCATCGGGGTCGGGGGGGAGGGGACGTCCCGTGGCCACGTTGCAAAACTTACACGAGCGGGTGCAAATATTTCCCAAAATCATAAAGGTGGCCGTGCCTTCCACCCAGCATTCCCCCATGTTGGGACAAGCTCCGCTGGTGCAAATGGTGTGCAATTGTTTGTCGCGTACAATGTGGCGGATTTTTTTAAAATTACTTCCGGAAGGAAGTTTTACCTTCAGCCAGTGGGGTTTGCGGGGTATGTTGTTATTTTTTATCGTCATGTTCGGATTGTTTGATTTGTTGAGCTAATAATTTTTTGGCGCGCATCAGTCTTACCTTTACGTTGGTGATGCTTTCGCCCGTTTTTTCGGCAATCTGTTTATACGTCATTTCTTCAAAATAGCGGTATTTGAGAATCTCTTTATATTTAGGTTTCAGATGGCCCAAGGCTTCGTGGATTTTGTTTAGTTTTTGTTCCATTATCAGCCGGTCTTCTTCGGTATCTTCGTCGGGAATATTCAATATTTTGTCTTTTTTATACGTTTCTTCCTGATCGATGGAAAGGGTGTTTTGCACGGATTTTTTCTTGCGCGTGCGGTCGGTGTAAGTGTTTTTGGAAATGGTCAACAGCCAATTTTTAAAGCTATATCCTTCCTTGAACGTATGGATTTTTTCAAAGGCTTTGGCAAAGGTTTCAATGGTAATGTCTTCGGCTTCGTTGGCATTGCCGATCAACGAACGTTGAAAGCGGTAAATGTCTTTCCAATATTTTTCCAGTAAAAACTTAAAGGCTTGTTGGTCCCCCTTTTTCGCCGCTTGTATGTGTTTTTTCAGTGCCAAGAAGTTGTTTTTTTTATCATACTTCGCACAAAAATAATCATTTGTAGTATAACGAGCTGTATTTCCAATATCGGAACGAGATATGCCGGAACGGGATCGTTTAGCTTTTTGGCACCGCGGTGGATAATCGAGGCGGAAATTAAAATTTTAACAGCCAAAATTCCGGCGGCATAAAGTCTGTAACCGGGATCAAACAAGAAGTAAAGCGCGACAAACCAAACAAGAACTTGCGTTGAAGCATAAAGAAACAAAAAAATCTTGTGGATATTCCGGTACCGGTATGCGGTGGTGTAATGTCTTGATTTCTGGTGAATATAGTCTTTCCAAGTGGTATTAGGAACGGAAACGGTATGGGCATTCGGATGGATACAAATGCTTGTGTTACGGGAAGTGGCGTTTTCGTTAACAAACAAGTCGTCGTCGCCCGAAAGGAGGTCGTAATGTTTTTCGAAGCCTTTGTTTTGTGCGAAGAGGCTCCGGGTGTAAGCTAAATTTCGTCCCACGCCCATATAAGGTAAGCCGTGTAGTGCAAAGCCCAAGTATTGCAATGCGGTGATTACGGTTTCGAAGCGTATCATAAGATTGAGCCATCCGGTTCGGACTTCGTATTTGCCGTAGCCCAAGATAATTTCTTTGTTACGATTGAAACGAGAAGACATCAAGGCAAGCCAGTTTTCCGTAGCAGGCCGGCAATCGGCATCGGTAAATATTAAATACTCGTTTCGGGCCGAAAGTATGCCGCGGGTTAAGGCTTGTTTTTTTCCTGCGGAGGTTTTGACCCGGATAACTTTCAATTTTTTTTCGCTTGCAAACCGGTCGAGCACTTCTTCGGTCCGGTCGGTCGAGCCGTCGTTAATTATGATGATTTCGTAGTCGGGATGGTTTTGATGGAGCCATAAAGGCAGATGTTTTTGTAAATTTCCGGCCTCATTCCGGGCGGCGATAATAAGGGATACGGGACGGGGCGTTTGTTGCGGGGCAGGTGTGTAACCTAAAATTTTTGTCATGAACCGAAGTTGATAAAATAACTGATATGCTAATGAGATCAGCAGGACAATCATTAAAAATCGATCGAGGGAAGTCATTTGCCGGGTTTTTCGAAATAACTCAATACGGATTGACCGTAGGACTTGGATTTTTTGTGGGCCGGATGTCTATCCAAGCGTTTGGTTTTGTGGTGTTCGATGATTAAAAGCCCGTTTTCGTGCAAATAATGGTTAAGAAAAACCAGGTCGATGAGTTGAAATAGTGTTTCTTCGGCAATGTTGTAGGGCGGGTCCATAAAAACCACATCGAAGGTTTCGGAAGCGGGTATTTGCAGAAAATCCTTGACGTCGGCTTGAATTGCGGTAACGGACAAATCCAATTGGCGGGCGGTTTTTTCGATAAATTTTACACTCCCTCGGTGTTTATCCACCGCGATGACGGTCGGCGTACCTCGAGAGGCAAACTCAAAAGCAATGTTTCCCGTTCCCGAGAAAAGGTCTAATACACGGATTTCATTGAAGAAGAAACGGTTGCTTAAAGCATTGAATAATGATTCTTTGGTGATGTCTTTGGTGGGCCGGGCCGGTAGATTTTTCGGTGCATGAATTTTTCGCCCTTTATGTTTGCCTCCGATAATTCTCATGCTTGTTTGCTTTGTTTTAAACGGGAAATTTCAAAATTTCTTTTCCGGCTAAGGCGTTGTAATATACC
>JAMONI010000153.1 GCA_027065935.1 Flavobacteriales bacterium
ATTTTGTATAGAGAAAGCAAGCGGCAAAAGGACCGGTGAATCCGTCAATTTCGTACCTTTTTGATTACTTTGTATGAAATCCATCCCACCACGGCCAACAATACAATGCCCAACACGGGCAATGCAAATGCCAAAATAGAGAAAACAGCCGACATAAACGATTCGCCGGCACTAAAAAAAGGATTACCCGCCCCGCCGGTAGTAGCCGTGGAAACCGCCCGCGCGGCGGAGGTACTCGTCTGAACCGCCGTAGCCGTTCCGCCTCCGGCTATCAACGCCAAAGCCCAAGTAACCGCAGGATCCGTACCGGTTAGCGTGGACGCCACAACCAAAGTGCCTGCAATACCCGCCAACGGAACGGCAACCACATCCAAAAGATGATCCACCCAAGGCACCAAATAAGCAAGAATTTCCACAACCGTGGCCACGCCCAATATCACGAGCGCCACCGTACTACCCACCCATGCAAAACCTTCATTGAGCGATATAAAACCCGAATGCGCCGCCATACTCAAGGCAAATAAAGGCAAAAATATCCTAAAACCGGTAGCGGCCGCCAAACCGATTCCTGCCATTATACCGAAAATAATTTCTCCACCGGGCATATCGAAAAAGGTTTTCTCCGTTTCAAGATAATCATTTTTCCCGAAAATCATCTCCTAAAAACTAAAAGTCTTTTGTATCTTTATGCGCAAAATGTTTCGTTATGAAAAAACTCTTCTTACACCTTTTCGTCATATCGATTTCCGTTTCGTTTTACGCACAAAAAAACTTGGTGCAAAGCGGCCCTATGGTCGGACATACCTCTATGACCGAAACCACCCTTTGGGTGCAAACCAAAAAACCGGCCAAAGTAAAATTTGCCTACTATCCCGAAAACAATCCCGGTCAAAAACAATTTACCCAAACAATAAAAACCTCCGCCGAAAACGGCTTTACCCTCAAAATAAAACTTACCGGATTGCAAAGAGGCACCAAATACCGGTATGAAGTTTATATAAACGGCAAAAAACAAAATTTCGACTACCCCTTGGAATTCGAAACCCAAGATATTTGGAAATGGTGGCAAGCACCGAAAGACTTCAGCTTCGTATTCGGTTCGGGCGCTTACATCAACGACCGGCCTTGGGACAGAAAAGGCAAAGCTTACGGCGGCGATTACGAAATCTATACGAGCATTTGGAAAGCCGACCCCGACTTTATGATTTGGGGCGGTGATAACGTTTACCTCCGGCAAGACGAATGGAACTCCAAGGAACGAACCGTTTACCGCTTCACCCACGACCGCTCCACCCCCGAAATACAACCGCTCTTGGCATCGGTAGCCCATTATGCCATCGTGGACGACCATGACATCGGACCCAACGATTGCGACGGCCATTTTTGGAACAAAAAAGTTACTTGGCAAGTTTTCGATGACTTTTGGGCCAACCCCGGCAAAGTAGCCGGATTGGAAGGCGCCGTAACTCAATTCAGCTGGTATGACGCCGACTTTTTCTTACTGGACAACCGTTATTATCGCGATGCCAATTATCTGAAAACCAAAAAGAAAAAAACCATTTTGGGCGAAAAACAATTGGAATGGCTCAAAAATGCTTTGGCTTCAAGCAGGGCCCGGTTTAAATTTATCGTTATGGGCGGACAGTTCCTTAATTCGGCACGACGGTATGAAACTTACAGCAATTACGGATTTGCCGAAGAACGTTTGGAAATCATCGACTTCATCTACGAACAAGGCTTGGAAAACGTCATTTTCCTCACCGGCGACCGTCACATGAGCGAAATCAGTATGTACGACCCCTCCAACGGGAAGCCGGTCATTTTCGACTTAACCTGTTCGCCTTTTACCAGCGGACCCAATACACATGCATGGAAAGAAATCAACGCATTCCGCATTCCCGGTTCGCTCATTATGCAACGCAATTTTGCCAAAGTGCAAATCAAGGGTAAAGGCAAAGAACGTCACGTGGAAATCAGCTATTTCGACAAAGACGGCAACCTCATCTATACCTACCGGCTTGATTTTAAAAATCCTCAACGTAAAATAGAACATAATGCCGAAAAACAAGTACCGGAAAAGTAAAACGCCGTCTATGGCAAAATCTTGCGTTTCCTAAACCAGGACTCCAAAATTCGATTGAACTCGGCGGGACGCTCCATCATCGGTGCGTGTCCGGATTTGTCAATCCAATATAAATCCGAGTCGGGCAGTAGGCGGTGGAATTCTTCGGCCACTTCGGGCGGGGTAACAATATCCTGCTTACCCCATATCAAGCAAACCGGCATCCTGAAATGAACCAAATCCTTTGCCATGTTATGACGAATGGCGCTTTTGGCCAGTGCCAAAGTGCGTAATATTTTCCCGCGATTGTTCACAATACGAAACACTTCGTCCACCAGTTCTTTGGTAGCCATTTTGGGGTCGTGAAAAACTTCTTGGGTTTTCTTTTTGATATATTCGTAATTTTTGCGTTGCGGATAACTTTCGCCGAAGCCTTTTTCATACAGTCCGCTACTTCCGGTAAGCACCAAGGCACGTACTTTGGTGCCGTGACGATGCGCATAGTAAAGCGAAACATGACCGCCCAGAGAATTGCCCAGCAAAATGGGATTTTCGATGTTTTTGTACTTGATAAACTCGTGCAAATATTTGGAAAAACCCTTAATATTGGTTTTTAGAAGCGGGTAGGTATAAACCGGAAGTTCGGGCATAAAAATTTTAAACTTATCCTTAAAAAAATCGATTACTTCGTTGAAATTGCTTAATCCGCCCATAATCCCGTGAAGAATAACAAGCGGTTTGCCCTCTCCCACTTCAAGATACTTGAATCCATTTTCCTCTTTGACCAAAGCGGACCACATAAAAAAACGCATTTTAGTTTAAAGGCAAAAATATAATTATTTTTACATTGACAAAATCACCCGGTTATGAGTTTTTCATACACGAACTATCTCGGCTTAAAATTCAAAAGTTTTTGGCGCTCCAAAAACCTCAATAAGAAGTTGTTTGTCAAACTGCTTCTTTTCTTCGGATATCTCTTTTTGCTTTTGGAAGTGGTCGGATTGGGGTTGGCTGCTTATTTTCTCATCAAAGAAACCTTCCCCGATGCCGATTATTTCGAAAAGCTCAACGATTACGTTTACATTTTCCTTTTGGTTTCGTTTTCGTTTATTTTTATGATAAATTATTTTAAACCCGAAGACATCAAACCTTTTATGCTGTTGCCGGTGTCCAAAAAAAGAATTTTGGCGTTTTATTTGCTCAACACCTTGCTCAGTCCGGCATTTATTATTTTCGGCTTATGGATAGTGACGGTGGTTACGGTCTATGCTTTGTGGGGTTATCCGCTTGCGGGATTGTTACGCTGGGGAGCGGCGCTTTTTTTCAGTTTATTTCTCATCAACGTTTTTGCATGGATGAGTGAACGTTCGACATTCGTAGGTATGTTGGCACCGGTGGTCATGATCGGTGCTATGGCTACGATTGAAAAGGCTCCCCATTGGTTTAAGCCCGTAAGCAAGTTTTACTTTGCTATTTATCAAGGGCAATATTTGTTTTCGGGTATCTTGCTTGTGCTCGGACTATCGGTGATTTATCTGCTCTACCGCAACCTGCTTCGCAAGTTTTATTTGGACGGAAAAATCAAAACCGGAACCGCCACCCACCGGTGGTCCGGGTTGATTGATTTTGCGGCGAAATACGGCATTACGGGCGCTTTTATTCAGAACGACCTCCGGTTGATTTTGCGCAATACCCGAACCAAAATGGTTTTGCAATCGTCGTTATTCTTTATTTTGTTTGCCGCCTTCGTATTTTTTTCGCCGTATTACAAAAACAACACCTTTATGTTTGTGTTTACCGCCGTCATGCTTACGGCGGGATTTCTGATGAACTTCGGGAGCTTCGTTCCCGCTTGGGACAGTGCCTATTTCAAATTACTTATGAGTCAGGGGATTCGATACCGGGATTATTTGGAAGCCAAATGGTGGCTTTTGTTCGTTTCCGTAATCGTCCTTACCGTTTTGTCTCTTCCTTTTCTCTATTTCGGCCCGGAAATTTTTAAAATGATTTTGGCTTTTGCGGTGTTTAATGCCGGAATGAACATCTACTTCATTCTCTTCACGGGATTGCTCAACACCACTCCCATTCGCCTCAACGAAAAAGTATCGGCTTTTAGCGGAGGACAAAGTTTTAACGGAAAAATTTTCATTCTGACCCTTATTCGTCTGGCACTCCCTATGGGCCTTTACTTCGGTCTGAAAGCTTTATGGAACGAAAATGTAGCATTGTCGGTTATTGCTTTGACCGGTTTGGCGGGATTTGCGCTCAAAGGCTTATTTATCGAATATCTGGCCGGTTTGTATAACAAACGAAAATACATGATGATAGAATCTTATGCATCGCAAGAAGAGTAAATCGAACTAAAAAACAGCACAATGATAAAAATCGAAGGACTTGAAAAAAAATACGGAGATTTCCGCTTGTCAATAGACAAATTACACATTCCCCGAGGCGAAAGTTTCGGTTTGGTAGGTAACAACGGCGTGGGAAAAACCACCTTGTATCACCTGATTTTGGACCTCATCCGCCCCGATAAAGGCCGGGTTCTTATCAACGACATCCCCGTCAGTGAAAGCGAAGCTTGGAAAAAATTCACTTCGGCGTTTTTGGACGAAAGTTTTCTTATTCCCTATCTCACACCCGACGAATATTTCGATTTTTTGGCCAAACTGCGTCAGGTAAACAAAGCCGATACCGAAGAAATTTTGCAAGCATTCGACAGCTTGTTTGACGGAGAAATCCGGGGTAAGAAAAAACTCATCCGCGACCTGTCCAAAGGAAATCAAAAAAAAGTAGGCATTGCGGGCACTTTTATCGGATTGCCCCCGCTGATTGTATTGGACGAACCTTTTGCCAACCTGGACCCTTCGGGACAAATCAAACTCAAACGACTGCTGAACCGTTTCCGGCAAAATCATCCGATTACCTTCCTGATTTCAAGTCACAATCTGGAACACATCACCGAAGTAACCGACCGGATTGTGCTGTTGGACAAAGGACATGTGGTCAAAGACCTGAAAGTCAACGACGATACACTCGGAGAGCTCATTCGTTTCTTTGAAGAACAAATCTCCGGCAATGAAATTTAGAACCGAAATCCGGCCTGTCCGTCCGCCTTTTCTCATTAACGGTAAGGACAAGATTTTTACGGCGGGTTCGTGTTTTGCCCGGCACATCGGCAATTACTTACAAGACCGGTTTCTCAACATCCGGGTCAATCCGTTCGGGACACTATTCAATCCGCACTCGGTCCTGAACTTACTCCTCCGCACCGCCGAAAATCGGCCGTTTACCGAACACGACATTTTCTTTGACCGCAATCAATGGAAAAGTTTCGAACTTTATTCGGTGTTTAACCGCAGCCGGAAAGATGATTTTTTGGAAGAAATCAACGGAATGATCCGGTCAAACGCCTTGTTTCTGAACCAAACGAGCATAATGATTATCACATACGGAACGGCACGGGTTTTTGTCGAAAAATCTTCGGGTAAAATCGTTGCCAATTGCCACAAAATTCCTGCGGATCGTTTTGAAAAACGTATGCTCACCACGGATGAAATTCTGGATTTTACCGAAAAAATTTATCACACGGGAAAACACTTCAATTCCGAAATGAAATTCATTTTCTCGGTCAGTCCCGTTCGCTATCTGCAAGACGGAATGCCGGCCAACAGCCTAAGCAAGGCCCGGTTGCTCGACGCGGTTATTTCTTTTTCTTCCCGCCATCCTTCCGACACTTACTATTTTCCCGCTTACGAAATTTTTATCGACGACTTGCGCGATTACCGGTTTTACGATACGGACATGATTCACCCCGGCGCACAAGGTGTTGCATATGTCACGGAAATCTTCTCGGATTTGTTTTTTGACAACGAAGGTAAACAAATGCTACGCGAAGCGGAAGAATTACACAAGATGTCGAACCATAAAATTTTTGACCCCACCGCTCCCGAAGCCAAAGCGTTTTCGGAAAAATTACTCCGAAAACGTAACGAGCTGAAAAACAAATACCCGGGGCTGAATTTGTAATTTGACACGAAAAAAAACGCAATTAAGACGTTTTATTTTTATCTTGCATAAAAAAATACAAACATGTCTTTTTTGCTTTTGGTTATCATTTTGGCAAACGCCGCTTTCACTTACCGGGGATTAAACGACTATTCGTTTTTTGAAAAGTATAAATTTCACGTCGGTGCCATACGGCACGGCGAACACTACCGCTTGATAACCGGTGCTTTTTTGCATGCCGGCTGGGGGCATTTTTTCTTTAACATGATTACGCTGTATTTCTTTTACCGACCGGTAGTGGCTTATACGGGGACAACGGGATTTTTACTGGTTTACTTCGGCGGTATGATAGCAGGCAATGTGTTGGCATATTATTTTCATCAACATCAAGCCTTCTATTCCGCCGTAGGCGCGTCGGGAGCGGTCAATGCCGTGGTTTTTTCGGCCATTTTGTTCAATCCCGATGCTTCCATCATTATTTTTCCCGTTCCCATACCGATTCCGGCTTACCTTTATGCCGTAGGTTATTTGCTATACACAAGCTTCGGCATGAAAAATCTCAACGATAACATCGGACACGAAGCACACTTTGGCGGGGCGGCGGCCGGAATCGTATTGTCGGTAATCCTCTTTCCTTCGCTCGTTAAATTCCGGTTGACCATGCTGATTATCTTATCTGCCGTGATTGTGGGAGGAATGCTTTACGCCCGAAAAAAAGCTTGATATGAAGAAAACGATTTTTCTTGCGCTTCTCTTAATTTCATATTCCGGATTCGCCCAAACTTCCGTTAAAACCCAAGCGGAAAAACCCGGCATCTCCGTAAAAAAAATTACCGAACGGTTTCTTAAAACTCCTTCCGTCAAAAATGCCGTTACGGGAATTCATATCAAAGCCTTAGGGAAAAAGAAAAACATCGTGTGTCATAACGAAAATAAATTGATGATTCCGGCTTCCACCATGAAAACCCTTTATGCCTTTTATGCTTTGGAAACTTTCGGAAACGATTTTAGATGGGAGACTTCAATGGTGTATTCGGGCGCCATCGAAAACGGCGTTTTACACGGTCATCTGATATTGCGCGCCGGCGGTGATCCGGCTTTCGGCGGACAAATAGATACAAAAGACTACAAAACGCTGATAGCAGAAATGATAAACGCTTTGAAAAACAAAGGCATATCCGAAATCGAAGGAAATTTCATAATGCAACTGCCCGGAAACCGTTATCCCGCCCACGGAAGCTGGCCTATCGAAGACATCGGCAATTATTACGGAACCGGCGCTTGGGGATTTAACTTCAACGATAACCTTTATAAATTGTTTATACGGACGGGAAAACCCGGCGAACCTTTGCAAATTGTGAGAAGCGAACCCGAAATTCCCGGCCTTAAGATTTCCGTTCGCAGCACCACCGCCCCGCCCGGCGCCGACGACACCTCATACCTCTATGCCGACCCCACTTCTTACACCCAAACTTTAATCGGACAAATCCCGCAAACTAAAAGTTTGTACGTGATCAAAGGTGCAATTCCCAACCCGCCGCAAACATTCTTACGAATACTTGAAAATGAAATCCGTAATAACCATATACACATCAACGGACAAGTCCGCTTGTCGTATGCTTACGATTATTACGAAAACGAACAACTTTTGTGGCGACACTTCTCACCGAAACTCATCGACATCGTTAAAAGAACCATCGACAAAAGCGTTAATTTATACAGCGAAGCCTTGGCCCGGCTGGTAATCGAAAAAAACAAGACATCGGATCATTACCTGAACAAAGAAGAAATCAATGCCTATTTCAAATCAAAAGGATTCCGCCTTATCGACTTGGAAGACGGATGCGGACTTGCACCGGATAACTTGATAGCCCCGGTTGAGTTCACCCGGTTTTTCGACGATATGGTTCGCAAAAAAGGAACGGATTATGTTTTGGATATTTTATCCCGAGGCGGAAAAGACGGATATGCCCAATATTTCCTAAAAAATTCCCCCGTGCAATCCCGGGTATGGCTCAAAAGCGGTTCGGTGAGCAAAGTGATGAATTATGTGGGCGTTTTTCAAGGGCTAAGCGGGAAATACTACGGCTTCGCCATTATGGTAAACCACTTTTCGGACAAACACAAAACCGTAAAAAAAGAAATCGAAAAATACCTTGAAAATTTGATTTTCAAATTATAAGAAAACACCGACGCTTAAATCGGTTTACTTTTCATCCTTAAACTTGTCTTTGGCTCTACCGGTCAGTTCGTTTAATTTCTTTTTGGCTTCATCGACCTCTTCTTTGATTTCCCGCTTGATTTCTTCGGCCTTCTCTTTGAGTTCTTCAATTTCCTCTTTTGCTTCCTCTTTGAATTCTTCCACTTCTTCTTTGATTTCTTCCTTGATTTTACCGGCTTTTTCCTCCAATTCTTCTTTAATTTCCCGGGCTTTTTCTTTTACTTCTTCCATTTCTTCCTTGATTTCGGATACGGCTTTGTCCGTTTTTTCTTTGGCCGAACCGAACAATTCTTTGATTTTGTCTAACCATCCCATAGTTTACCGTTTTTTTGGAGTAAATTTAACAAAAATGCCGGTATGCGGCAAGATGGGTTTAATGCTACGATTAAATCTTCCGGCCGTAAGCCAAATCACCCGCATCGCCCAATCCGGGTACAATATAGGAATGTTCGTCCAAATAATCATCGATGTCGGCTACCCAAAGGTTTGTATCGCCGGGCATATTTTGTTGGAGATACGTAATGCCTTCGGGGGCGGCGATAACGGAAATAATATGCGTTTTGACGGGACGCTCACGGCGGGTCATAACGTCATAAACGGCTTTTAGCGAACGGCCGGTGGCCAACATCGGGTCCACAAGCAACAAGGTTTTATCTTTTAACGAAGGCATGGCCAGGTATTCCACCGCTATTTCAAATTCGGTTTCGCTTGTGTATTTTCTGTAGGCGGATACAAACGCGTTTTCGGCATCGTCAAAAATATTGAGCAAGCCGTTGTGCAAGGGCAATCCGGCCCGAAGCACCGATGCGATGACTATTTTTTCGTCGGGAAGCATGACTTCTTTAATGCCTAAAGGTGTGGTGATTTTTACGGATTTATACCGGAAAGTTTTACTGACTTCTTGCGCTAAAAATTCACCGATACGTTCGATGTTCCTGCGGAAACGCATACTGTCTTTTTGAACGTTGACGTCGCGGATTTGCGCAAGATATTTGTTCAAAATACTGGGCTGTTCGGAAACTTCGGTTATTTTCATCGTTCGTTTTTTTTTTCGTTTTTTTTAAAAAAAAGCCGAACCCTTCCGGTCCGGCAAAATGTATATTTTTCCGCTACAAATACCGTTCATTTACCGCCGGTTATTGTAAATGCTGATGTAATACAACAACGTGGCCAACGAACTCAATGCGGCCACCACATAGGTTCTTGCCGCCCATTTCAATGCGTCGTTAACGCCTTTCTTTTCTTCGGGTGTTACCAATCCCCGTTGTTCCAACCAAGCTTTGGCCCGGGCGCTTGCATCGTATTCCACCGGAAGTGTGATAAAACTGAATACCACCGACAAAGCAAACAGCACGATTCCGGCCAATAACAATTGCGGAAAAGTATTGATCATCAAAATGCCTCCTATCAAAAGAAACATCACGATTTTGCTTGAAAAACTTACCATAGGAACCAAAGCCGAACGCATTTTTAACCAACGGTACCCTTGGGCGTGTTGAACGGCATGTCCCACTTCGTGGGCCGCTACGGCTGCAGCGGCTACCGTGTCGGCCGTATAAACGGGTTGACTTAAGTTCACCGTTTTTTTCAACGGGTTATAATGGTCGGTTAAAGCGCCTGGCGTCGAAATGATTTTCACGTCATAAATGCCGTGATCTTCCAACATCATTTGTGCGATTTCTTTCCCGGTTAATCCCGCTCTAAGGCGAATCTTACTGTATTTCTGAAATTTAGACTTAAGCATGCCTTGCACAATCATCCCGGCAATGGCAATGACGATAAGTAACAGATAGGTTCCGCTCATATTATATTCGTATTTCCGTTTTGCATCAAATATATCAAAAAATATGCCTATTTCCAACTTTTACTTCAAGGCCGGGTTGCCCGTAAAACCGGAATAATCGAAATCCTTATGGAAATATTGGCCGTTTTTCAAAACATAATCTTTTTCGAGGATGTTGCGCCCTTCTTTCATGATGTAACGCATTGCTTCCAACACGGTTTCCACTTCTTCGTCCGTCGTGGTGGGATGAACGGATATACGTGTCCATCCGGGCTTACAATCGTATTTCCCCGACAAGATTTCCCGTTTTAACGTTTGGGATTTCTTTCTTGACAAATTCAATAAATAGTGTCCGTATGTGCCGGCACAAGAACAACCGCCCCGGGTTTGGATGCCGAACAGGTCGTTGAGCAATCTGACCACGGCAAAGTAGGGTATGTTTTCGGTCAAAACGGAGATTACGCCCAAGCGGTTTCTTTTTTCTCCTTCCAAAACATAAATGCCGGGAATTTGTGCCAATCCGTCCATCAGGCGGTTTATTATTTCGTGTTCGCGTTTGCGTATTTTCCGGGTATCCATTTGTTCTTTCAAGTCGATTGCCAAAGCGGTTTTAATCATTGCAAGAAACCCGGGCGTTCCTCCGGTTTCACGCACTTCGATATCCTCCGAATAAACGGCGCCGTCCCAAGGGTCGGTCCATACTACCGTGCCTCCGCCGGGTTCGTCGGGAATACGGTTGTCATATAATTCTTTTCGCATGATTAAAATGCCTCCCGTTCCGGGACCGCCGAGAAATTTATGCGGCGAAAACATTACGGCATCGGGAGTTTCATCGGGATTTCCGCTTAGATCGATGTTCGTATATGGCGCCGAGCAAGCATAATCCACAAAAGCCCGCCCGCCGTATTGGTGTGCAAGCCTAATCAATGTTTTGATATCGGGTTCTATTCCCGTTACGTTGGAACAAGCGCTTACGGACAGATAAACCGGTTTGTCACGGTGTTTTTTTAATAAATTTTCAAAAGCATCCGCATCGGGAAGTCCGTTAGCGTCAAAAGGTATCAAAACGGTTTCGGCCAAAGTTTCCAACCAAGAAATATGATTGGAATGATGCTCCAAACGGGATACAAACACTACGGGACGCTTGTCCAATGCTTGTAAAATTATCTTTTTATATTTCTCGTGAACCCGTAATCCGAGTAGCCGTTGTAATTTGTTAACGGCGCCGGTCATACCGTAACCGGCCTGAAGCAAAACGTAATCTTTTCCCGCTCCCGTGTGTTTTTTTATTTTTTCTATAGCGGCATGATATGTTTCGGTCATGAATTGTCCCGTAAAGGACGTATCGGTGTGGGTATTGGCCAAAAAAGGACCGTAAACTTCGGAGATTTTTCTTTCGATGGGCGTGTATAACCTCCCGCTTGCCGTCCAGTCCAAATAAATCAACGGCTTTTCGCCGTACGGTGTCGGAACGGCGGCATCGATTCCGGTAATGTTTTTACGAAAAAATTCAAAATGCGAGGTCAAACATTCGGGGTCGGTTTTGGCTTCCATATTTATATGAGTTGTTTGAGTTCTTCTCGGGTTCTTTCGGCCAGTGCGTCGGCTTTTTCTTGCGATTCGGCTTCGGTATAAATCCGGATGATAGGTTCGGTGTTGGATTTGCGCAGGTGTATCCAATAATCTTTAAAATCCATTTTTACACCATCCTCCGTATTGATTGTAGCTTCCTTATGTTGTCCGGCTATTTTTTTCAACAAATAATCGATATCCATTCCTTCTTCCAACCGGATTTTTTCTTTGGCCATATAATATTGAGGGTAACGTTTTTTCAGTTCCGAAAGTTCGAGTCCGGTTTCGGCCAGCAGGCTCAAAATCAGGGCTATTCCCACTAAGGCATCGCGCCCGTAATGCAAACCGGGGTAGATGACGCCGCCGTTTCCTTCGCCCCCGATGACAGCTTTTACTTCTTTCATTTTCTTCACCACATTCACCTCGCCTACCGCCGAAGCAAAATAGGGTTGGCCGTAGTGGTCGGCCAAGTCGCGCAAAGCTCTTGACGATGAGAGGTTGGATACCACGGGACCGGGTTTTTTGGACAAAATATAGTCGGCGGCAGCCACCAAGGTGTATTCTTCTCCGAACATTCGTCCGTTTTCATCGATAAGTGCCAAGCGATCGGCATCGGGATCCACTACGATTCCCATATCCGCCCGGTGACGGGGAACCGCTTGCATGATATCTTGTAAGTTTTGTTCCAGGGGTTCGGGGTTATGCGGAAACCAACCGTCAGATGTGCAGTACAGGCATTCGTAATCCACCCCTAACCGGCGGAGTAACTCGGGTACGGCGATTCCTCCGGTGGAATTTACCGCGTCAATCACCACCTTAAATCCTCGTTTTTTTATGGATTCCGTATTGACTTCGGGTAATCGTAAAATT
>JAMONI010000154.1 GCA_027065935.1 Flavobacteriales bacterium
AGCCTTTATCTTGCAATTGCTTTACCTCAAGGCTTATTTCGTCGAGTATGAGCCGGGAAAGTTTTTTTCCGTCGAGTAATTGTGTCATAAGTTTATCTTAAGCTGGGGAACCCGCGTCCGCCCCCCAACATACGCATCATGTTTTTCAATCCGCCTCCTTTTTGCATCATTTTCATCATTTTTTGCATTTGCTCGAACTGCTTGAGCAGTTGGTTCACTTCCTGAACCGAAGTGCCCGAACCGCGCGCTATACGTTTTTTGCGCGACGAATTGATTATTTTAGGATGGCGACGTTCTTCCGGGGTCATGGAATAAATAATGGCTTCGATACTTTTGAAAGCATCGTCGTCGATATCGGTATCCTTAACCATTTTGTTCATCCCCGGTATCATTCCCATCAGGTCTTTGATGCTTCCCATCTTTTTGATTTGTTGAATTTGTTTGAGGAAGTCATCAAAACCGAATTCGTTTTTGGCCAATTTCTTGCGAAGCTTGGCCGCTTCCTGCGCATCGAATTGTTCTTGAGCCTTTTCTACGAAGCTAACAATATCACCCATGCCCAAGATGCGGTCGGCCATGCGGTCGGGGTGAAAAACGTCCAAATCTTCGATTTTTTCCCCCGTTCCGATAAATTTTATGGGCTTGTTTACCACCGACTTGATGGAAAGGGCCGCACCGCCGCGGGCGTCACCGTCGAGTTTGGTAAGTACCACGCCGTCGAAATCCAAGCGGTCGTTGAAGGCTTTGGCCGTGTTGACCGCATCCTGACCGGTCATACTGTCCACCACAAACAAGGTTTCGTGCGGGTTGACGGCTTTATGGATTTGCTCGATTTCGTTCATCATCTCTTCGTCCACGGCGAGCCGTCCCGCCGTATCGATAATTACGGTGTCGAAACCGTTTTGTTTGGCATATTCAATGGCATTTTCGGCGATTTCCACCGGATTTTTGTTTCCTTCTTCGGTATATACTTCCGCGCCCACTTTCTCACCCATCACTTTCAATTGGTCGATGGCGGCGGGGCGATATACGTCACCGGCTACGAGCAAAGGGTTTTTGTTTTTCTTCTTTTTGAGCCACCGGGCCAATTTGGCGGTAAACGTAGTTTTACCCGAACCTTGCAATCCGGCGATTAAGATAACGCTCGGTTTGCCCGAAAGATTTAAGCCCGAAGCCTGACCGCCCATCAATTCCACCAGTTCGTCATGAACGATTTTTATAAGCACTTGTCCGGGTTTTAGGGCGGTCAAAACGTTTTGCCCCAAAGCTTTTTCTTTGACCCGGTTGGTAAATTCCTTGGCGATTTTATAATTGACGTCCGCATCGAGTAAGGCGCGACGCACTTCCTTGAGCGTTTCGGCAACGTTGACTTCGGTAATTTTGCCGTGTCCTTTGAGTATGTGAAACGCCTTATCTAGTTTGTCGGTCAGATTTTCAAACATTCGACATTGTTTTTATCCTTTGCAAAGGTAAAGAAAAAACGTTCAATTACCATTGAACGGGATCAATGCCCCGAGCGACGAGGTATGCATTGGTTTTGGAGAAATGCCGGTTGCCGAACCAATAACCTTTGTTGGCACTCAACGGCGAGGGATGTCCCGAGGTTAAAATCAAATGCTTCGTATTGTCGATGAGTGAAATTTTCTTTTTGGCATCGCCGCCCCAAAGCAAAAAAACGACGTTTTCCTTTAAATCCGAAATTTTACGTATGGCCGCAGAAGTAAAGCGTTCCCAACCTTTGCCGGCGTGGGACCGGGGCTTATAAGCCCGGACGGTTAATACCGTATTGAGAAGAAAAACCCCTTGCTCGGCCCATCTCGTTAGATTTCCCGTTTCGGGTACCGGAATGCCCAAATCATCCTGCAATTCTTTAAAAATATTATTGAGCGAAGCGGGAAAGGGTTTTACGTGATCTTGTACGGAAAAGCAAAGTCCGTGTGCATGACCGGGCGTAGGATAAGGGTCTTGTCCGAGAATCACCACTTTAACTTTGTCGAACGGTGTGGTATTAAAGGCATTAAAGATTTCGCCCCCCTTGGGCAAACACGTATGCGTTCGGTATTCTTGTTTGACAAATGCCACCAAATCCGAAAAATAAGGCTGTGTAAATTCATCTTGTAAAATCGCTTTCCAGGAAGATTCGATTTTTACGTCCATAACTAACGGCTTAGGGCTTGTCAAAGATACATTTTATAATGCAAAAACAAAACGTCCGCCTTAAGTGGCGGACGTTTGGACGACAATCGCTTACAAGGATCTTAACGCTTTACGATTTTAAGGGCTGCAAATTTACGGTTCGTCCTGTCGGCGATGCCGATAATGTATGTGCCGGAATTCAAATGAGACAAATTGAGTCGGACCCCGTCGTTTTGTTCGACGTCGGTTCGGAACACTTCCTTGCCGGTGAGGTCATACACGCGGATTTCGTAATTCCCGGCTTGCGCTAAGGAAATGTTCAGGTAATCTTTGAACGGGTTCGGGAAGAGCGAAACGCCTTGCAGGGTTTCGTAATCTTCCACGCCCATGATTTCATAAAGGTCGGGACCGATGAAACCTTCGGACAGGTAAAGGTTTCCGGCGCTGTTTTCCTTAGTGCCGATTTCGCCTAAGGCGTAGGCCAAGTAGAGGTTGGCGTTTTCGCCCGAGCCTCCGCCTGCGGAAAGGGAATACTTGCGCAGGTTTTGGCCTAA
>JAMONI010000155.1 GCA_027065935.1 Flavobacteriales bacterium
GTAAGCACCGTGGGTGTAATATCCGCCGGCGCATCGCATGAGGCGAATACACGCCGTTTGACTTCGGAAGGCGGAATACGTCCGATCCGGGTTCCGTAACCGCTGTCATAGGTCAAACCCAATTTATACACGCCGCGGTCTTTGCCTACAAATAAACCTTTTACTTTGACAAACACTTTTTTTCCTACGGGAAAATCCACATAAAGGTTTCTTTGGTCGAGATTGATATAAATTCCGGCCGTGGGAGATGCCGGTGCATCTTGAATAACCAAAGCCGTATAATAATTTCCGGATTCATCCGACGACACCACGTAGCCTTCGATGATCCAATCCTGTTCGATTTGAACGATATCTCCCGAAGGGGATAAAGCCAACAGGTCGGAAATGCTTGCATTGGCCGTAAGTCCCGCTCCTTGGCATTGCGCTTGGGGTTCGTTCCATTCTTTTTTACATGAAGTGGTCCCGGCCAAGCCGGCTATTACCAAAAAGTACGTGAAAAATTTGAATATATTTTTCATTTTTCTCGATTTTAAAAAATTAAATTAGAACCTAAGACTTAACATAATGAAGTAATTTCTTCCGTAACTCATCCAGTATTTGTTACCGAATACGGGTACGGGATTTATTTTTTCGTCCACATATAATTCGGGATAACTCGCCTTGCGCGATTGTTCGAATCCGCCCGTGGGCACCACTTTATCCAGCAAGTTATTAGCCAAAACAAACAATCCTATGTAGTAATCCTTCACCTTCCACGACTTGCCTCCTATGAGGTTCAAGTGCGTGTAACTTTCCAATTTTTCTTGTGCTAACAGGTCCGAAAGGATTTCATTGTCCACTGCGGGAATGTCCCAATCCGGGTTGCCGAGATAGTCCGTAATGGCGCCGTAGGGTTCATTGGTATCGGGGTTGAGGTAAAACCGTTCGGTTCTGAGCAGGGGACTGATGTTGATGTAGGTTTGATCGAAATAATTGAAATGCAATCCTACAAACCAAAATTTAGGACTTCTGTATTCCACGCCTATACTTGCCGCCCGTTGCGGGCCATTGGCCAATCGATATCCGTTAAGATGTGAAATACCCAAATATGTAGCGTTAAACAAATCCGACGCCACGTACACTTCGGGGTTGTTGGCATAAACGTGTTTGCCCAACGCCAAGGCACCGTTGAGTTTCCACTCGGGTGTCAATTGAGCTTCCATACCCCACTCCAAGCCTTCGTAATAACGGGATTCACCTACCACCATTTGGGTGAGGAAGAATGCATTGGAATTGATATCGGCGGGAATGCCCGGCACGCCGTTGAGCGAGATACCTTGTGCGAAAAATCTTTGAATTTCCGTGTAATTATTAATATTGTTGAAATAGGCCGTCAATCTCGACTTAAAGTAGGGCGACCGGTAAATGTAGGAAATATCGAATCCGCCGATGATTTCGTTGTCGATGCCGGGCGTGATGTCACCGCTCACACGGCTGTTGTAATATACGTTTCGCATATCGGGCGCCTTGGATTGATACAGAAAATTGGCATCAATCAAATGACGTCCGGTCAGCTTGAACGTGACCCCCGACTTGAATGCATATTCCCTGAAAAATTTTCCTTGATTTTTTCCGTAAGAATCGGGGAACAATGGATTTTTATACAAGCCTTCGCGTTGGTATTGCGTAAATCCTCCGGAAAATGCGGCGTGTAAATCCAAGTATTTGGTCAAATATTGCACTTGGGCAAATCCATTCATTTGTTGGCCGTGAATGAGAAAATTATAATTGAATTTATCACCTTCATAAACCTTTCGTCCGGGATTGTTTATATCGTTATCTTGCATTCCGACGGGTGCATAAGGATTTCTGTCGAAATAAAATCCGGCGCCCAGCAGGTCGTCCATTCGGGCATAACCTTCCGAAGTGAGTTTTTGATAATACACCGATGCGTTAACAATCAAACGATCGGAAAATCTTTTGTTGAGGTTTGATGTAAAGTAGAACGAGTTATCTTTAACAATGTCGTCATACAAGTAATATCTTGCGCTTCCTCCGTCGGCAGTGTTGGTTTTGTTGGCCTGATAGAGATAGTTCCAGTCGATTTGACCGTAGGAAACAAATTCGTAGTACCGGTTTGCCGCTTCGGGGAGGTTATTTTTGGACAACCAATAGGACGGCAAGTAACGATAATAGGTCGGGTCGGGATTGTTGGCGTTGTAATATCCGATTCGGCTGTTGGCCGTTTCAATTTGACGAAAAGCCAGATTGGATTGCAAAGACGTATTGGAGTTGATGTTCCAGTTATGGGTCAGTATGGCTGTGGGGGCCATTAATTTTTTGACTCTTGCGTTGCGTTTTTTATCGTTTTGCAATCCCCAGTAGGCGTTATACCGGTTGCCTTTATATTCGTAAACTTCCATTGTGTTGGGCGATGACTTGCCCCGTTCGTTAGGCGTGATGAAGAAACTGAAATTCAAAGCGTGTTTGTCGTTTAAGCGTTTTTCGGCGGCCAAAAACAAGCTTTGCGCATTATAATAAGTACCTTCAAAGTGTCCTTCGGAGGCATAGCGAACCGAAGCCAGGGCCGTCAAAGCCCATCCGTTTTTCATCATTCCCGTAGCATAACTACCCATGAGCCGGTGCGTATAATTACGGTTGGTTAATGCATAAGAAACTCTTTTGGTTTTTCGTATGTCCGAAGCTTTGATGTTGTAGTTTACTCCCCCTAAGGGACCGGAGATACCGTAATCGGAAGGCATCAAGTTGGAAAACAGTTCGCGCGCCCGCATCACATCGTTCATTCCGCCCCAAGTGGACCATTGCGGACGCCCGTCATACAGTTGGTTAAAAGGTATGCCGTTGAAATATACTTTGGAATATTTGGAATCCATTCCGCGCAGACTGAAACGGGCATTACTGAATTGAAACGAAGCCGTACGAGAAAATGCATCCTGACCGGAGTGTAAAATTCCCGATATGTTTTCGGGCCCTTCTTCTCCCGCCCCCAGTTCTTGTTCGCTGATATTGATTACACCGAGTTCAACGTTTTCCGGGAGGGCTGGCCACAACATAATTTCACCCAAATCGAGGATTTCGCCCGGCTTTACCACTACCGGCATTACCGCCATTTCGTAGTTTTCCTTTTCGATCTGAAGGGAATATGCTCCCACCGGGGCTTTTTCCATGACAAAAATCCCGTCGGGTCCCGTTTGGACTTTAATCCCGGTGCCTTGAATAAACACAATGACCTTTTCCATGCCTTGTCCTGTACCGGGGTCGATAACTTTACCCGTAATTTTTCCCGTTTCCTGCGCCGTTAATAAGACGGGAAACAACAAGAATAAAAACTTGACAATCGATTTCATAACGGTTCGGTAAATTTTTTGTTTACAGGCAAATTTAGGTTTTTATTTGCTATGAATAAAGAATACGGTCAGGATTTCGGCATAAGGCAAAATAAAAAAACCGCCGAAGGGCGGTTGGGATAGTGGAGTCGGAGGGACTCGAACCCTCGTCCGGTCAAGTTCCCGACAAGCTTTCTACATGCTTAGTCCGTGCTTCGTTCTCGACCGCAAGCCATCCACGGACAGACTACTTGCGGCCCAGTCGCTATGAATTTCGGATTGACTTAGCGACATCGTCAATCCTAGGTTTACTTTTACGGAGTCCCTGAACCGGACGCCGTAAACCGAGGCTTCCGAGGGACTGCCCGCCTTCCGGCCTTGCCGGAACGTGGCCTAAAATTCCTACTGTTCTTCGGAATTAGGCAGCGAGCGCATAGTTAGCGTTGCCGTTTATTTTTGGCTTGGGGCTTGATTTACGAGGGAACCCCAACCTCGGCATGCTTACTTGTCAAAGATCCTTGCCGTCGAAACCGGTCGACCCCGTATCGGCATTAAATAACACATCAAAAATTATGCCTAAAAATGAGCCGTTACGTTAATGCATTCTTGTCAGGATATCGTTAGCTTAACGTGATAAGTAACAACTTCGAGACAGTCTCGTGCATGAGCTTACATCTCGTCCTTCATATCCCGATATCTATCGGGATGAACCCGAACGGATTTAATTCTTTACCTCCTATGGTCAATAAACGAATACGGTGTGTACTCGGGGCGGGACTTGAACCCGCACGGACATTACTGTCCACTGGATTTTAAGTCCAGCGCGTCTACCGATTCCGCCACCCGAGCCCATAAATAAAAAAAAGAGCGGGAAACGGGACTCGAACCCGCGACTTCCACCTTGGCAAGGTGGTGCTCTACCAACTGAGCTATTCCCGCCTTTAGCGGTGGCAAATATACAAACTTTTTGTCATTTCAGTCAAGTTTTAGCGGAATTTTTTCTTCCAAATCCCAATAGGGGCGTATTTCAATTATTGCGGGATGGATATAAACCGGTTCGGGTTGTTTTCCAAGCAAGAGGTTGCCGGTATCCCACTTTCCGTTTTTGTTTTCATCCACAATAATTCTCAACCGGTATTTTCCGGGAGGCAAATAGGGAAACTCAAACGTATGTTCCGTAGTATGGAGCATCCGCTCCGTTCGTTTTTTTTCTTGATTATAAAGTTCAACGATGATCGGTCGGTTTGAGGTGTGTTTTTCTAAAACGATTTTCAGGTTGCCCGTTTTCCGGCTTGATTCGAAGGAAAACTTATGTTTTATCGTATCTTTATTGATATGTCCCAAAAAATCTTTTAGGGCGCCGGGATATATTTGTAAGTTGTATTCAGGCGTTTGATCCTTATAGGGAATAGTCAGAAGCAGGCTTCCGTCGGGTGAAATTTTTGTTTTAAACGGCGCGGAAGGTTTTATGATGATTTTATCTTGATCAATGGCGGCTAACGGTACGGTGGGGTATAATTTGAGCGTGTCGATCGGAAAAAGTTTGTTTTTGTTGAACTTAAACAAAAGCGTATCCTTTTTACTTTTCGAGGCTACACGTGTGCCGGTAAAGAGTGTGTCGTGATGTAGGGTAACGGTAAAGCAAAGCGTATCGTTTTTCCTAATGTTCCGTATCCACAGGGACAAATGTTTGTTTATCGTATAATATTTTATGATTTTGTTTTTTACTTCGACTTTTAAGCTGTCTGTGGGGGCGGAAAGTTTGACGGTCCATTTATGTTGGGTTTGTTGGGAGATGTCCTCGATTTTGACGGGAATTTTTTCTTTAAACATGACCAAATGGACTTCTTTGGTTTGGGGAATTCGAATAGTTTGGGTAAGAAAGGCGATATGTTCTTCGCCTTTTTGGTAATTGAGGGATTTGTTTTTGTCGGAAAAAGCGAAAATTTTATAGTTTCCGGGCGCTAAATTTTCAAAAACGAAATTTCCATTATTATCGGCTCGGGCCAGGTAATAAGGTTTGGCATTGAGCAATAACGAATCGGAAAATGTGCGGGCGGGATAAAGCGCCACGATAATATCTTCGGGCTGTTTGAAGTCATAGGCAGGTTTTAGCGTTCCTTTCAGGCTTAAGGAATCCAATTGATTTCCTGTGGAAAAAACATATTTGTAATCTTTCATCGGATTACCTTCCCTAAAGTCTTTAACGGCGTCGTTGAAATAGATGGTATAGGTGGTGTTGGGACGGAGATTTTCTTTGAATTTTATTTGAATTTTTTTGTCGGGGTAGCCTGAGGGTTTGATTTCGGGCGGTTTGTTGAGCGGAGGGGAAATGATTATTTTTTGCAAGGGATTGTCAAGGGTGATGAATTCATTAAACTTTATTTGAATTTTTTCGGACCGGAAGTTGACGGTTTTATTTTGCGGTATTTCGGAAATTACTTCGGGTGGTGTGGTATCTTTGGGGCCTCCGGAGGGGTGGCCTTGCCGTGCGCATCTAACAAGGTAAGCGCTCAAAAATGTTAGGAATATAACGAAAATCAGCCTTCGTGTAATCATTATTTTATATTTCGCCAGTTTTTGAAATACTGTTTGGCTTCGTTATTTAAAAATACCGTTTGCCGGTAAATTTTATTGTATCGGATTTCGTCTTTTTCGGTCAGCAAATTTAATTTTTCTTTAGTTTGTAAGTGTAATGCCAAATAAAACAGATTATCCGGATGCCAAAGGATTAATTTTTTTGATAGCCGGTAGGCTTTGAAATAATCGGAATACAAATCTTTATAGATGCGCATCAGTGTGTAGGTGGCTTCGGTGGCTAAAACCGTGTTGGTATTTTCGGATAGTTCTTGCAAATAGTTTATGCCTTTTTGCATATCTCCTTCGGGAATGCTAATGAAATAGGGGTACAAATACCAATATTTTTCTTTTCCGTATCCGGTTGAAAAAAGATAAATTGCCGCCGTTAATTTGTAATACGGAGAATACTCGGCCGAATCCAAAGATTTTTGAATTTTTCGGGCCATTTTTCTTGCCGACAGCATCCCATCGATAAATCTACCTTCCTTAAAAGCCAAGCGATAATCAAATCCATTAATCATAAGCGCTATAAAACCATAGTTGTTATTGGCGGTTTTGTAGAAATCGTTCGATTTATTCAAATAATATCTTAATGAATCTCTGTAGGACGGATTATCATTTGAAATTACATAAGCCCACCAATAATAATTTACTTTTAAAAAAAGGTATTCTTCTCGTGATATGGTATCTTCGGATAAGTCAATGTTTTTTCTTGCTTTTACAAAATCAAAATTATGTATATCGCTCAACACCTTGAACGGGAAATTATTTTCTATTAATAAATCTTTTTGTGCATAAGTAAAAAGAGGAATAAGAATAAAAGCAAATACTTGATGAAGTTTCATAATTTGTTTGTGATAAATTGATGAATTTCCCTATAAACTTTGGCTCTTTTTTGGCGTAGTTTTTTTCTTGCGATCTTCTCGGCCCGTTCAAATCCGCCTTGATAATAACGTTGTATCCAAGGATAAAAAACAATAAAGCTTTCAAAAAAAGAAAACTTAATGGCATCGCGAGCAAACAAATAAAATAATGAAATATTTAAAGCAAAAGAGTTAAGTCCGTTTTTAACATCTCCGGCATACATCTGACCCAAACCGGGCATAATAATACTGAGCCATTTTGCAGTTTTGGGATTGGGGCGCAAGATGTTTTTTCGTTGAAATAAACTATCTATCCGGGCTACGGATGCACTGTCTTTGTTGCTTAATGCTTTAATAAAATTTTGCTTGGCCAAATCGAACTTTTCTTCACCGAAATATATGGTCCCTTTCAAAAAAAAATACTTTTTTTGCTGATCTTCGGTAAGCGGTCCGTGATAATTAAGCATTTCCAAAAGAGCCAGCTTGAATTTTTGTTGTAAAATAAGAGCGGCCGTTTTTCTGAGGAACCATTCTGCACGGACAGTATCATTTTGTTCCAATTTTTGAGCATTATCAAAATGTTGATAAGCGCGCTTGAAATCTCTCTTACCGAAATAAGCTTTGCCGAGCTTTCCGTTAATCCTTCCCAAACTAGATTTGTCGGAAAAAAAATATACCCGTGAATAAAATTTGGCGGCGGCATAAAAGTTCCCGTCTTCCATAAATTTGTCTGCTATAGCTTCGGTTTGTGCCAAAGTTTGTCCTTGTAGTCTCAAGCCCAAACATAGACTAAATACTAAACCTAATAACAGACTTGACCTCGCTTTCAATCTCATCGTCGATTTTTTTATTGTATTTTTTGGCTGATTTTGCCGAACCGTAAATATTACCCAAATAAAAACCCGCACCCAATACGCCGAATATCCACCCGCGTGTACTATTTATTCCGTCTTTTTGAAATCCACGATAGGACTGCCAAGCATTCATTCCGGTAAACAAAAATGCAATGAGCGCATCTCCATAGTTTTTAGTATAGACTTTTCCGAGTCCGGGTACCACGGCCGACATTAAACCCGCCCAAAAGGGACTTTTTGTTTTATATGTCAACCGTCTGTTGAGTGCCGTTCCAAACTGGTGAAAAACCGTTGAAGGATTTTCCAAATGTGTTTGATAGTAACGACCGGCTTTGTTCCATTCTTTTTTTAACAAATAAATGCCCAACCTCCAAGTTTGTTTTTCAATGGAATCCAATCGGGAACGTGTTAACAATTTTTCCGCCGTATCCAATTCGTTTAAAAACAAATGCGCTACAATTCCCGCTTTTTGAACTTTCGGCACCAATGTGTCAAATACGGGATAGTATCGATAAAAGTACCCCGCCGCATTAAAAAAATCTTCTTTTTTTAAATAAGCTGTTATGATTTGAAATTTGGCTTCCTCATCTTCGGGATGTAAAAAAACGACCCGTTGGAATTCTTCAATGGCATAATCGAATTGCCCCGTCTTATATAAGTATTCCGCAAATTTTTTACTGTGCGCATAATCAAAGATGTCCTGATTGCTGTTTTGTGATGATGGAGTTTGAACAATCGTATCTTTAGCGACAAACAAGGTATCGGGCTGGGAAAAAACCGAACAACCGAACAACATAAAAAATAAAAAACTATTCCACCGGGTCTTCATACTTCATTACTTTAGGATTAATGGAGTACCCGCCTTGGGCAGCAAAAGGAGAACAACGCATCAAACGGTCCATTCCGTCCAAATAGCCGATAAAAACCCCGTGTTGTTGAATGGATTGTATCATGTACGTTGAACAGGATGGGGTAAAAACACAAGAATCGATATCTTGGGACGATATAAAATTCTTATAAGACCAATACAATAGCCCGAACAAAAATTTCAATTCGTTGTCGGCATGCTTTAACGGCTTTGAAAAATCGTGTTCATGAGCCTCTGAAACATCAAAAACATTACGTAATGACGTCATGTAATCGGGCCGGGTGTTACTTTGTTGTGCATTACCGATTAAGGTAATCAGTAACAGGAAAGTTGTAATACTCGTCGTTACCTTGTTCATCAATAACTATATTTTTAAATTCCGTTTTTTGGATAGTTTCATTGCCCTGTTCGTCATAGAAGAATTGAACCATTCGTGTAGGAAACATTATTCCCCTAATGTTTTTGTATGCCTCAAAAAACTTTTTACTTACAATTTTTCCTTCGGTATTGTAAAAAATAATACCCGTAATCAAACCGTCTTTATTGGCAATCAATATTTTTCCCACTACATTTTTCAATTGGTCGGGGGGCAACCATGTAGAGATAACCAAACCTTTGTCTTCTTCGACACCGGCCAGTTGATAACCCGAATTTTCAAGACCGTAATATTGAATGGAATTTTTTAATACCAAAGCGAAAATAGTAGTCTCGGGAGGAGACGGATTTTGGGACATATTAATCAATTTCCCGTCTTTTATAACATACACCATGTTATCCATCATTACATATGTTTCTTTTTCCGGAAACCAAATATCGGAAACCAATTTTCCGGTAACATTGTCATAATAAATCGTACCTTTATTTAACGTAAACTTGCCGTCGGCATACCTTTTCTTAACGGTAATATCCACTTTAATGCGATAATAATTCTGAGCATATGTGAAAAACGAAAAGAACAAAAAAAACAACAATAATAACCTTTTCATTCAATGAATAATTTTAATATGAAATAAAAAAACAAACCGAATACAAATATACGTGTTTTATTTAAGCCGGCTTACAAGAAAATTTCCTACTTTTGATAAAAAAATATGAACCGGAAAACCCTGTTGATTTTTACCTTATTCTTTCTTTTTTCCTGCAAAAAACAACAACCCGAAAACGAAACGGACTTTACCCGGGAAGTGCTATCTTCGGATTATGCCTACGGAAGCCATAACCAACAGAAAATGGATGTGTATATCCCGCAAGGCGATCGCGACACGATGGCATTGCTTGTTTTGGTTCACGGCGGCGGATGGACACAAGGCGACAAATCGAGCTTTGCACAATGGTTCGAATATGAAAAAAACCGGGGCAGGTATGCGGTTATCAACATAAATTACCGTTTGGATAACACTCAAACACGCCCCCTGCCCATGCAAACCGACGATATTCATTCCGCCATCCAAAGCCTTCGTAACGATTTTATGTTTCCCGCCAATCGTATCGGTATGATAGGAGCAAGCGCCGGCGCACATTTGGTAAGCCAATACGCTTACAAGTACGATACCGCCGGAAATGTAAAAGCTGTCGTTAATTTTGTAGGACCGGTTGATTTCAACGACCCCGAATACCACACAGCGGGGCATTGGGAATGGATTTTTTCCGGAATCGAATACATCTTTAATCTTCCTTATTCCGGCAACGAAATCCAATATGCAGAATGGAGCCCGTATCATCATGTAACATCACAAAGTCCGCCCAGCATTCTTTTCTACGGACTGCAAGACACCCTCGTCCCTTATTCGCAAGGCGAACGATTACACCAACGCCTGAACCAATTCAACGTAGAAAATGAATACTATCTGTATCCCGACAGCGGTCACCGGTTCAACAACACCGACACGCAACACGCCCTGAGCAAAACCGCCGCATTTTTAGAACGTCATTTGTAAAACGAAAAAAGTCATTCTTTTCATAAATTGTAATAAATGAAGAATTAAAAAACCCAGAACCATGAAACGAAAATTCATACTATTCGCTTTATTATGGAGTCTTGTAAGTTGCGGCGAACTCCAACAAATCGCCAATCAATTCCCCCAAAGCGCCAACGGTTTGGGAAATGCCGACATAGGTGAAGCACTTCGTCAGGCACTGAACGAAGGCATCGAACGCCAAGTCACTTCCCTTATGAAAGAAGGAGGCTTCTATAACCAGCCCGACGTACGCATTTTACTCCCCGCCGAACTACAAAAAGTCGATAAAAAACTCCGTCAAATCGGACTGGACGCATTGGCCGACGAGGGAATCAAA
>JAMONI010000156.1 GCA_027065935.1 Flavobacteriales bacterium
GTGGTCCCCGTCACCATCGACCTGACGCATTACAAACTTATCGACAAACTGGACAAATGGCTCGGACATAAATCATAAACATGATGCATAAAGGATTTTCCGCTGGTGTTTTTACGGGTACGTTTTTGCTTATTGGATTATTCGTTTCGCTATACGGACGGATGGCGGGAATGCCATGGGAAAATATGTGGAAATACTGGGTTTCGGAAGGAAATTTTCCTCAAGTTGTAGCCATTACGGGAATAACGGGCTATGTAACCTATAAATTTTTCGATTTAAAAGGTCGATTGACGGAAAGCAAATCGGCGGCTTGGGCGATGATCTTGTGGTTTTTATTTTTTTTGCTTATCAAATTCGTTTTCAGATGAAATATTTTCTCATTGCCGGTGAAGCTTCGGGCGATTTGCACGCTTCCAACTTAATCAAAGCCTTGAAGCAACAGGATAGCGAAGCGCAGTTTCGTTTTGCCGGCGGCGATTACATGGCACGAATTACCGGAACACAGCCCGTGGTCCATTACAAAGACATGGCCTTCATGGGCATTTGGGATGTGGTTAAGCACATAGGCATCATCCGGAAGAATTTTAAGCGCGTAAAAGAGGCCGTTTACCATTTTGCTCCCGACGCGGTTATCTTGGTGGATTATCCGGGCTTTAATCTTCGTATGGCCCGTTGGGCCAAACAACGGGGCTATAAGGTTTTTTATTATATATCGCCCAAATTATGGGCTTGGAAAGAAGGCCGCATAAAAATCATCGAGCGGTATGTGGACAAAATGTTTGTGATTTTACCTTTTGAAGTGGATTTTTACCGAAAACACGGAATTGATGCGGAATACGTGGGCAATCCCGTTAAGGAAGCGGTGGAAAACTATCGCCCGTTATCCCAAGAAGCTTTCCGGAAAAAATTCCATTTGAGCGACAAGCCCTTGATTGCTTTACTTCCGGGCAGCCGGAAAACCGAAATCAAATTGATGTTGCCCGTTATGGAAAAACTGACGGACCTTTATCCTTCTTATGAATTCGTTATAGCGGGAGCGCCGTCGCTCATGCAGTCGGATTATGAGGAGGTATGGGCCGGAAAAAAGATAAAAATCATCAGGAACGCCACTTATGATTTGTTGGCCAACGCCCGTTCGGGTGTAATAACTTCGGGTACGGCCACCTTGGAAACGGCTTTGTTGCGCCTGCCGCAAGTGGTGGGTTATCGCACGTATCCGCTTCAATATTTTCTCGGAAAACTCATTGTGGACATTGATTACTTTTCCTTGGTTAACTTGATTTTGAACAAACCCGCGGTTCCCGAATTGCTCCAAGATGCATTTTCGCCGGGGCAAATAAAACGACATTTGGATGAAATTTTGGATGGAAACAAACGCACCCGTATGCTTGCGGATTACGAAATGTTGGATAAAACCATCGGATCTTACAAAGCTTCGGAAAAAACGGCCGGACATATTCTGTCGTTCCTACGGCAAAGCAAGAATTAGCATCGATTATGAGGAAGATTTCAAAAAATCACGCAAGGTCCATTTGCCCTTAACGGTGGCTTTTTCCAAGTACATTACACCGGCTTTGGTTCTGATCATGGTTTTCAGTGTGGTTTTGTCCATAAAATTAACCGGAGTATCTACCGTTCTCGACCACCGCTCGAGTTTGGGCGTAATATCGGCCGTAACCAAATAAAATTCGGACTTGGATTCTTTGAGTTTTTGTACCGTTTGCATTAAGTTTTTATAATCCCGGTCGTCGAGTTTTTCGGGGTCGGTGATGAGAATGAGATATACGGCGGGTTTATCGAGGACTTGGCCGGTAATATCACCCCAATCACCTTCTATGGTAAAATCTTTAACGGGCGGATCATAACCTTTTTGCACTTCGACGGTCTTGCGCTTTACAAATTCGGCGCCGGGAATTTCCCATGGTTTGTCTTCGGTGGCGTATGCTTTCACTTCACCGTTTACTTTGTAATACCAAATGTCCTTGAATATGTAAGGCTTGGCTCCGGGAGGAATTTGCATTCCTTCTTTGATATTTTTACCAACGGCATAAGGTCTGAAATCTATTACGGGGAGATGTTTTACGGTCCATACGGCAAAAATCAGAGCGGCTACAGGGAAAACATAAGCCAAAGCCAAACGCGACAGGGATATTTTCCGGGTCTTACAGTCTTTCAAACGGTAAATTAACCATCCGAGCATCAACAGGTAAACCACGTTTTTATAAAAAGTCTCCCACGGCGTCAGTTTTATGGCGTCGCCAAAACAACCGCAATCGGTCACTTTGCCCGTAACGGCCGAAAATCCGGTAAGAAAGAGGAAAAATACGGTGAGTACGGTCAAAGCATATACGGTGGTATGTATTCTTAATTGCAACAACAACCACCACCCCAATGTCCATTCCAAAACAATAAGAAAGACGGAAAAGGCCAAAGCATAAGGCACTAAGAAATCAAGGTGTAAGACTTCAAAATATTCTTCCATTTTGATTTGCGTGCCTACGGGATCGACCAATTTGACAAATCCCGAAAAGATAAAATTCAATGCGACGAAAATTCTGACCGATGTCGTAATTATTTTTTTCATACGCGACGCGATTTGGGTTGTAAAGATAAGAAATGTAACATTTAATTCATTTGTTATTTTTGCCCATCAAAAAAAAACAATATGTCCGGCA
>JAMONI010000157.1 GCA_027065935.1 Flavobacteriales bacterium
CCGGCTACCTCCCGTAAAGGATACCGAACGCTTGGCCGTTTTAACCTGCACGCGAATAATGTCTTCCTTACCGTTTTTTTTTCGGACAATAATGATATCGTAAGGCGAAAAAGGTAAATCCACCAAAGAAACGTTTTGATATTTTTTCATTAAGATGCCGGCAACGATGTGTTCGTGGGCAAATCCGTCGATGGATGCTTTTCTGCCGCGTTCTTCTTTATTCATCGTGCGTGGATTTTATTTTTTTTCAAAACAATAATCCAATCCGTGTTAATTCGTTGTTCCCGTTTTATTTTTATAAAATGTTTGATAATTTCCGAACCGAAATAAGTATCCAATTCAAAATGATTTCTCTCGGCCATACCGATTAAATATTTCCAGCTTTCAAACCTGTGGCCTCGAATGGTATTGTTTCCTATCACAATCACATAACGTCCTCCTTTTTTTAAAACCCGGTGTACTTCTTGCAGGTTCTTTTCCATGTCTTCCAAGAACTTGTAGGCGATGTAAGCGCGTCTTTTGTCCGTTTCGTATATGGCACTGATTACACGGTCCGCTTCGTCGATACCGGTTAAGTGTAAATCATTGTAAAATTTCACACTCACACTTTCGGTGCCGATATGTTGTTTTTTTAAAGGCGTTAAACTACCGTTTTGCATTTCCAACCAATACATTTCCAATTGATGTGTTCTCGGATAATCCACAGCGTTAACGTAAGGAGGAGAGGTAACGGCCAAATCAAAATGTGCATCGGGGTATTCCAAATACCGGGCATCGGAATTTTCGGGTATTTCGACCCTGATGTCTTTCGGCGCCGATTTATTAAACTCTTCCATTCGTGATTTATAAAGCAAAAGATTTTCCACGAATTTGGTCAATGCCATGGAAGGATGAATTTGTTTGTTTAATTTTTTTCTGATAACCGTTCTCGTGCAATGGTTATCGGCATTCGAAACGCTTCTGATTATGGATGAAAAAACCGCCAGAAAGAAATCGGTGATGTCTTTTCCGGCATTCAACCGATGAATACTTTTTTTATATATGCCAGTTCGTTGGTAATTTCTTTTTTAAACCAATTGTCCCCGTAAGGGAAGTCCGGGATAAATTCGCTTAAATCTGCATTTTGATTGAATTTGGTTATCTCATCAATAAGTAATTCGGTATAATACTCCAGTTCATCATTGTCCAATACGGTGGTTTTTACCTTGGCCAGAAATCTTGCAAAAGGGTCAATGTCCACACTTACGGAGTGACGCCGGTTTAGGAGCGCTTCAATACTAGTAGTTGCACTACCGCCAAACGGGTCCAAAACAATTTGACCTTCTTCGGAATACCTGCGAATCAACCATCGGGGCAACTCGGGGAAAAATTTGGCCGGGTACTTATGAATACCGTGCGAATAACGGGTTTGCTCGTAACTGATAAAAAGAAACCGGTCACCGGGCGATATTTCCAAATCCACCGGAATATCACCGTCCACCCGGGTTATGGTTTCTCCGTACTCATTGGTGATTTCGGCAACGTTGAATAACTTCTTCTGAAGTTTTCGCCTTAAGTTTAAATTTTTTTTCCGAATTTTTTGTTTGATTTCTTCTATGGTGGAAGCGGTTACCATAAATAACGGATTTCATTCCTCCAAAGATACGATAAATTTACTATTTTTAATTTTACAACCCAACCGCATACATTCGCTAAGAATAATTACCTTTGCAATGAATTCAATGCTTGTTGCAAATGAACACTTTATCGGAACAAGAAATCGTCAGAAGGGAATCCTTGAAAAAATTACGGGAATTGGGCATCGAACCTTATCCCGCCGAGTCGTTCGACGTAACGGCTACTTCGAAAGATATTAAAGAAAATTACGAAAAATACGAAGGAAAAAACGTGTGTTTGGCCGGTCGCATCATGAGCCGGCGGATCATGGGAAAGGCCTCGTTTGCCGAATTGAAAGACGGACAAGGGCGTATTCAAATTTACGTCAATCGTGACGATTTGTGTCCCGGTGAAGACAAAACCTTATACAACACCGTTTTTAAAAAACTGTTGGATCTCGGCGATATCATCGGCATTTGCGGTGAAGTTTTCAAAACGCAAACCGGCGAGATTACCGTCCATGTCAAGTCATTAAAAGTATTATCCAAAGCCTTGCGTCCCTTGCCCGTTGTAAAGGTGGATGCCGACGGAAAAGTTCACGACGCCTTTTCCGACCCCGAATTACGCTACCGCCGGCGTTATGTGGACCTGATCGTAAATGACCACGTAAAGGAAACCTTCATCAAGCGAAGTAAGATAATCAACGCCATGCGCAAATTCTTCGACCGCTACGGTTTCCTGGAAGTGGAAACACCCGTCTTGCAACCCATTCCCGGCGGTGCAGCCGCACGCCCGTTTGTCACCCATCATAACGCCCTTGATATACCGCTTTACTTGAGAATAGCTAATGAACTGTATCTCAAACGTTTAATCGTAGGCGGATTTGACGGCGTTTATGAATTCGCCAAAGATTTTCGTAACGAAGGAATGGACCGTACTCATAATCCCGAATTTACGGTAATGGAACTCTACGTGCCCTACAAGGATTATAATTGGATGATGGATTTTACCGAAAAACTTTTGGAACATGTGGTGAAAGAGGTGAATGAGGGCAACACCAAAGTGCCGTT
>JAMONI010000158.1 GCA_027065935.1 Flavobacteriales bacterium
CTAACCGCCGTAGTGATGTCGGCCGAAAACATCCCCGTATTACTCGCCCCTGCAATGGACAGGGAAATGTATCGTTATCCCGCCGTCAAAACCCATCTGGACCGGCTCAAATCTTACGGGTTCACCGTCATCGAACCCGCCGAAGGCGAATTGCTCAGCGGATTAACCGGACAAGGGAGAATGCCCGAACCCGAAGAGCTGTTAGCCGAAATCAAACGTTTTTTTTCATCAAACCGCCTGCTTGAAGGAAAAAAAATACTGATCACGGGCGGTCCGACTTACGAACCTATCGATCCGGTTAGATTCATAGGTAACCGTTCGTCGGGAAAAACCGGCATAGCCCTGGCCGAAGCGGCCGTGGAAGAAGGCGCCGAAGTAACCTTGATTTCGGGTCCATCGAAAATCCTGCCCGAAAACCCGCCGTATGAAATCATCCGTGTTGAAACGGCACGGCAAATGTTCGATGCCGTAAAATCTGTTTTTCACCGCTACGATATTGTTATCATGTCGGCCGCCGTGGCCGATTATGCCCCCGAAAAGGTGTCCGCTACCAAAATAAAAAAGAACGACGAACGTTTTATTCTTACATTGAAAAAAAATCCCGACATACTGGCTTATGTGGGCAACAACAAAAATAAAGGACAAATCGTGGTGGGATTTGCACTGGAAACCGACAACGCCTTGGCTAATGCCCGGGACAAGCTGAAAAGAAAAAATGCCGATATGATTGTTCTGAATATCCCCGGCAAGGATTTAAAAACGGGTTTTGACGCTGATACGAACAAAGTATATCTGATACGTAGCGACGGCGAAATCAGGGAAACGGATTTGAAATCGAAAAAAGAAATTGCCAAAGAAATTATGTATGAAATTGCGAAGCTACTTTAGTCTCATCGTATTTATATCGGTCCTTTCCGTCCGAGCCCAAGAGATTTCCGCTACCGTGGTAGTCAGCGCGCCGGGAATCAACGCGGTCAACCGTAGTGTTTTTTCCACTTTGGAGCGCTCCCTCACCGAATTTATCAATACCCGGAAATGGACAGGAAAGGTTTTTAAAAAAGAAGAACGCATCAAAGCCAATTTTTATTTGGTGGTCAGGGAATATCAAGATAATCGTTTTAAATGCGAACTTAATGTTTCCGCTTTCCGCCCCGTCTATAATTCTTCTTATGAAACCAACTTGCTCAGTATTTCGGATAAACAAGTGGAATTCGAATATTTGGAGTATCAAACCTTGGATTTCAATCCCGATAATTTGAACAATAACCTGACGGCGGTTTTTGCTTTTTACGTCTATATGATTTTGGGCTATGACTTTGACAGTTTCAAACTTAATGCCGGACGTGAGTTTTTTCAAAAAGCCAAAGAAATTCAAGTGACGGCTTCGGGGCAAGGCTATCCGGGATGGGACGATAAAGGAAAATTTTTCTCTCGAGCAAGGTGGGTGAACCAACTGCTTGCCTCATCCAACATCATGTTTCACAAAGCTTTTTATACGTATCACCGGCAGGGTTTGGACCTTATGGCCGATGACCCGAAAAAAGCCAAAACGCATATCATCAGAACTTTTCAGTATTTGCAAAATCCGGATAAAAAAAACGCCGATTTGATCATCAAACTCTTTTATGATGCCAAATCGGATGAAATAGTCAATATTCTTTCCGGAGGTCCGGAAACTTTAAACCAAAAACTCGCTTACGATTTGCTCATGGAACAAGCACCGATGTACCGGATGAAATGGGAGAAAATCAAGTAAATGGTCAGCGAAGCAAGTGAAATTTATAAACGCTATCTCGAACTTTTCCTTGTGCTTAAGTTTACGTGGATACGGGATAAGAAGAACGAACAAATTCCCCTTCCAAACTCAGCAAAGTTACTTCTTTGATTTGATTGGCCCAATCGGAACGAAAAGGATGAATGACTTTGATGTAATTTTCCGTAAATCCGCTTATCATACCCGCGCGGTTGTGACGTTCGAATAGCACTTTTTTGGTTTTTCCCAATTGACTTTCGGCAAACAGTAGATATTTTCTCCGGGAAAGTTCGCGTATCAGCTTGCTTCTTTCCGAAATCTCTTTTTTCGGAACGTGACCCGGCATCCGGGAAGCTTCCGTTCCCGGCCTGTCGGAATAAGAAAAAACGTGCAGATACGAGACGGGCAAATCCTTCAGAAAAGTGTAAGTTTCCTTAAATAAATCTTCCGTTTCACCCGGAAAACCGACAATAACATCCACTCCGACGGCCGCATCGGGGTCGATGGATTTGATTTTTCGGACTTTTTCGGCATACAGTTCCCGGCGGTAACGCCTTTTCATCCGGCCTAAAATCTCGTTACTTCCGCTTTGCAACGGAATATGGAAATGCGGCAAAAAACGCCGGGATTCAAGCAAAACAAAGCGGATGATTTCATCGGTGAGCAGATTGGGTTCGATGGATGAAATACGGTAGCGTTCGATGCCTTCCACCCGGTCTAATGCTTTGATTAAATCAAAAAAACGGCGCGTTGTACCTCCTGATGTATCTTTAAACGTGCCGATGTTCACACCGGTTATGACAATTTCCTTGATGCCTTTTCGCGCAATTTCGCGAGCCTGCGCCGTTAACGACTCAATGTCGGGATTACGTCCTTTACCGCGAGCTTCGGGAATGATACAATAGGTGCAA
>JAMONI010000159.1 GCA_027065935.1 Flavobacteriales bacterium
ACAAATCGAATTGCTCAAGCTGACCGCCGAAGAAAGATACCGGTTGCTATTGGAAAAACAACCCGAAATTATCCGGCGAACGCCCCGGAAACATATCGCTTCGTATCTCGGCATCACCCCCGAGAGCTTAAGCCGTATTGCAAAAAAAACAATCCGGTAAGCTTTTCTTATCATACCTCAAGTTTTTTATGCCAGTAACTTCGGAATTTGCACTCCGAATTAATGCCTAAAAAGCTTATGAAACGTATAGCTCCCCGGTTGGCAACGATTATTCTATTTACTTCCGGGATTTTTGTTTTATCCGGTTGGGCTCGTGAAAAGGCTTGGGCGCCCGTCAAACACCCGTTTTTAAATTTTCAACTGACCTATCAATCCTTATTGTTGCTCTGGGCATTGATTTCGTTATTTGCGAGTTATTTGTTAAACCCGAAGCGTTTTAAACAGATCATGCGGGCGGGCGCTGTTTCGGCACCGGCAAAAGCGCTGAAAATTTTCGGTATAAAAGAAGGTGACAGTTG
The DNA here is from genome assembly GCA_027065935.1 of Flavobacteriales bacterium. Classification (GTDB taxonomy): domain Bacteria; phylum Bacteroidota; class Bacteroidia; order Flavobacteriales; family Flavobacteriaceae; genus JAADED01. The sequence goes on from JAMONI010000159.1 coordinate 519, forward strand.
GTTAAAGACGGGTATATCTCTTACTTTGGTTATCAGTTCGGTTACCGCAATTTTTATATTCTTTCAACTTCAATCGCATTATCCTGATTACGGCATATTAAAAAAATATTGGATTTGGATTTTTTTGTTTGCCTTGACCAATTCTTTTTCCGAAGAAATGATTTTTAGAGTAGGGATCGATATTCCGATGTATGATTTATTGCCGTCCCGCTATATTTTCTTGTTATCGGCGGTTATTTTCGGTATAGCGCATTACGGAGGTACGCCGGGCGGCTTTGCAGGTATGCTTATGGCAGGATTGCTCGGCTACGTGTTGAGCAAATCATTATACGAAACCCGGGGTGTTTTTTGGGCTTGGTGGATACATTTTTGGCAAGATGTCATCATAATGGGAGCGTTGTTTTTGATATAAAAGTGATGTTAATATCAGCATTCGGCTTGAAAAATATAACGCCGCTTAAGGAGGAACGAATTTTTCAAAACGAAAAAGAAATAAAAATCCGGTTAAGACATATTATAACGGGAAAAGCGTTAAAATCCACAATGAAAATTGGGATTTAAGACAAATTGGTACGAATAATCTCATCAAATACTTGAGTCAAACTCTTCCCCGCCGCACGAATTTGTTGCGGCAATATACTGGCTTCGGTCAATCCCGGCACCATATTGATTTCCAAAAAGTAAGGCTTCCCGTTCCGAACGATATATTCGGCACGCGACACCCCGTCCAAATCCAATACTTCATAGACACGCCGGGCTGTGGTTTCTATACGACGGCGCAAATCGTCCGGAATGCGGGCGGGCGTAACTTCCTGCGCTTTTCCCAAATACTTGGCCTCAAAATCGAAAAATTCGTTTTCGGGAATAATTTCCGTAATGGGAAAGACTTCCGCCGTTCCGTTAAGTTTGATAACACCAACCGAGAATTCACGGCCTTCCAAAAATTCCTCGATAAGGATTTCATCGTCTTCCGTAAAGGCGTATTCGATGGCAGGCAGGAGTTCTTCCGGGGTTTTCACCTTGCTGATTCCGTAACTTGAACCCGCTTTATTGGGCTTGACAAACAAAGGCAGGCCGATTTTACGGATAATGGCATCGGTATCCACCGGGTCGTTTTGATGCAAAAAAACGGATTCGGCCGTGGGAATGCCGTAAGCACGCACTACCGAAATGGCATACATTTTATTGAACGTCAACGCCATTTTGTCAAAATCGGACGAAGAATGCGGAATGCCCAACATCTCCCAATAGGCGGGTAACACGCCGTCTTCACCCGGATGTCCGTGAATGGCATTAAATACAAAATCGAACGTTAACCGCCCCTCCGGTAACAACACACTAAAATCGTTTTTATCCACCGGAAATTTCCGGTTATCCCGTTCCATATACCATCCGTCGAGGGAAATTATTACCGGATAAACATCATATATATCTTTGGGTAAATGCTTCAAAACCGTTTGTCCGCTCTTGAGCGAAATTTCGTGTTCGGACGAATAACCGCCCATGACTACGGCGATTTTTTTCTTGGATTGCTCAAGCAAACCCGGTGGGTTCGTAATCTTTCCTGGGTTGTTCGTTCGGGTCATAAAAGCTTCGGATTGGCAAACAAAGGTAGTAATTTTCCGCAAAGCGCTTGCAAGCCGGACGGGTAATACGGGGCAACGCATACTTTGACTTTTATTATCCCTTGCTTGTTATCACAAAAACCACAAAGTTTTAAATGCGCATTCAAACGCCGGGCATTATGTATATTCCGATTCGTTTTTTTATAAAAAAAATGAACAATAAAATCCGAAGGATTTTAAAGGCGGAGCGGATAAAAAAAATCTTCAGCATAGTGTGAGATTCCTCAGTCGTCCCGATAGCTATCGGGACATCCTTCGTCCGCATATCAATATGACTCGTATCGAGATCCTCCATAGGAGTCGTATCGACCTATGGGAGCATGACATTGGTCGTTCTTTTAGTCTTTTATTGCCTTCGGGACGCGTATGTCATTCCGAACGAATGTGAGGAATCTCAACCACAAACCATCCCGCGCATTCAACTCAATCGAGGGGCTACCCGTAGGCGGGCGTTTCGTCAAGAATGATTCTTATAAGCGGAGCGAATGTTAGAATCATTTAGAAACGTC
>JAMONI010000160.1 GCA_027065935.1 Flavobacteriales bacterium
CTCGATGTTATTGTATGCGTCTTTGATGCTGAGCATCAAATCGACGGTTTGGTTCGCATAAGGGGTGCCGTTTATAAATATTACGGTCTGGTACCGGAATCCGTCGGATTGTGCCGGCAATTGCAATACGAACATCAGGCATATGAACAGGAAAAGGAATTTTTTCATGGCTTTTATCGTTTTAAGTTGTTGATACGTTCCGTTAGCGATACGAGTTTTTGTTTCAATGCTTCGATACGTGCCGTATTTTGTTTATTGGCATTATCCAGCGATACGTTTTCCCGGTATAGTTCTTGAACGGCTTTGGTAAGCACCGGAACGAATTCGTCGTAGCGCAAGCCGTAAAAATCTTCGGGAGTTTTCGGTTTGTCCACTGCGTGAAAATCGAATCCCAGTTCCCTGGCCGCTTGTTCCACTTCTTGCGCGATAAATCCGATTTGGCGTTCGTTTTGTTTTTTTTGTATGCTTTCTTTATCTCGCATTTCTTCGGGAATACGAAGTGCGTCGTTGATTTTATCCACGTTCAAGTGATAGGTTACGGGGTTGAGTTTTTCGACGAGTGCCATTCCGGGCACGTTTTCCTTGACACCGGTTTTGAACCGTCCGTCGGAGACGTTGCTCCAATTGGCAAAACCTCCGATGGAAGTTACGGACGCGTTGCCCACGCGCACTTGGTTGGAAGCCGTATTTTGGGCATTATAACCGATAGCGGTACGGTTGAAGTAAGTCGTACCGTTATAGCCCGCCCGGTAGCCTACGGCCGTGTTGCCCCATCCCGAAGTGTTTTGGTACAGGGCTTCGTTTCCGGCAGCGGTGTTGTCGCTTCCGGTGTTATTGTAAAGCGCTTTGTAACCTGCGGCGGTATTGTTATTGCCCGAAACGTTGGAAAAAAGCGCTTCGTTGCCAACGGCCGTGTTGTAGGAACCGTTAGCATTATTGTATAGCGCCTTGAATCCGACGGCGGTATTGTATTTACCCGTACCGTTGGCATATAGCGCCATTGCGCCCAAAGCCGTATTGGAATAACCGTTCAGATTGCTGTAAAGAGCTTTGTATCCCACCGCCGTATTGTAGTAACCGGTAGCATTGAAAAATAGCGCCTTATATCCGAAGGCCGTGTTACTGTATCCTGTTGTATTGAAAACCAGGGCTTCGCTTCCGAATGCCGTATTGTCGTCGCCGGAAGTATTGCTGTATAGCGCATGGTATCCGATACCGGTGTTATAACTGCCGCCATCGTTATATGCCAAACTTTCGTATCCGGCGGCGGTGTTGAACTCGCCCGAAGAGTTATTGGACAAAGCCCACAGGCCCACAGCGGTATTTTTGTTTGCCCCCATGTCCCAATAACCGCTTGATTCACCCAAGTAAACCGACATATTGTCGGTTACGGCATCGTATAAATCGTTCAGGCGTTTGTTTCCGCCGCTTTCGGCATAATGGGCATAAGGCAGGCTTTGAAAACCGAATTGATGTTGAAAAACAAATCCGTTACCGTCGGTGTCCATTTCCACCTTTACTATATAATCGATATCCCAGCTTAATGAAGAAAAATCACCTCCAATAACGTTTCCCTGACCGATAACGGCATGCACGATACCCGCATGATCGGTGGTTAAAGTGTGTGTTTCCTGATAAACGGGCGGCATATTAAAATTAAGGTAGAAACTAAAACGCAATTCTACGTTTTGATTGGCGTACGGCAAATTATTATCTTTAATTAAAGCCGTGTAGAGAAATCCGTCCGCTTGGGCAAGCAAGGAGAACGGAAGTAAACTCCAAAGGAAAAACAATACATTTTTCATGGCTTGAAAATTTGGAACAAAATTACCTACGAAGCGCCCGACTTACCAAATAATTTTTGTAATAATTAAGTAAGGTTTTCCGAAAATCGATGTAATAAAAAAGTAAGAATTTTTCTTAAGAGGCTATTTTTCAGTAGGATAAAAATAAACTTGAATAAGGAAATTTGGTTTATACATGTCAATTTGATAATTTTGTATGAGAAAAAAAGTTTACCGGAGGTATGACATTAAAAAAGTTGTTTTTATTAACTATTTTTTTGTTTTTTATATGTAAACTTTCAGCACAAACACCCACCTTATCGACCCGTTTGGACTCATTATTACGCACGGAAAAAAATTTGAGCGGTGAAAAGTTGTTTTATCACCGGATGGAAATCATCGACATTTTACTGAAAAAAAATTTGGATTCGGCGGGAGCATACATCGGGCGGAATTTAAAACTTTCGCAAAGTTTGGAAGACCCTGTGATTAAAGCCAATGCCTTAAAGTATTACGGGTTATACTTATTTAGAAAAGGAAGATACGAAGAAGCGGTTGCGCAAATGGAAAAGGCCATTGAAATAGAAAAACAAAACGGATTGGAAAAATCCTTGGCCGAGACTTACCGGTGGTTGGCGGGTATTTATCAACGTCAGGGAAATTTGGAAAAATCCATACAGTACCTTTATGAATCCATCAAAATATACGACAAGGTCGGGGATTACCGGGGCTTGGTTTCGTGTTACAATAATTTGGGTATTTTGGAAAAAGATATGATGCGATATAACAAGTCCGTGTCGCATTACCGGAAAGCTTTGGAAATCATCGGGAAATATCA
>JAMONI010000161.1 GCA_027065935.1 Flavobacteriales bacterium
CAAAGGCAAGCCCGTATTGGTGGACGTATTGCCGGATACATTCAACATCGATCCCGAAGCGGTGGTAAAAGCAGTTACGTCGCGCACCAAAGCCATTATTCCGGTGCATCTTTTCGGTCAATCGGCCGGTATGGACGAAATTATGCGCATTGCGCACAAATATAATTTGGCCGTGATTGAAGACAATGCCCAAGCCATAGGTTCGGATTTCCGTTTTGAGGACGGAACGGTGAAGAAAACAGGCACCATGGGTACCATGGGCACCACTTCGTTTTTCCCGTCCAAAAACTTAGGCGCATACGGAGACGGCGGTGCCGTCTTTACGGACGACGACCGGCTGGCGCACCGCTTACGAGGAATAGTCAACCACGGTATGTACAAGCGTTATTACTACGATGAAGTGGGCGTCAATTCCCGTTTGGACACCATTCAAGCGGCTATTTTACGCGTTAAGCTTCCGCATTTGGATGCTTACAATGAAGCCCGCCGCCGGGCCGCGTATATTTACGACGAACTTTTTGCCGGTTGCGAGCAAGTAGTTACACCTTACCGCGATCCGCGGTCCCAACATGTGTTTCATCAATATACTTTGAAAATCAAAAACGGCAAGCGCGACGCCCTGGCGGATTATTTGAAAGCCGAAGGTATTCCGTTCGGAATTTATTATCCCGTCCCGCTTCACCGCCAAAAAGCCTATGCCGACGAAAGCTTCCGCGACGAGGATTTTCCCGTTACCAATCGCTTGACAAAGGAAGTCATTTCTTTGCCCATGCATACGGAATTGGACCGCGAGCAACAGGAATTTATTGCCGGGAAGGTGAAGGATTTTTTAAAAGGGGAAATTTAAAGACCCGGAAAAGCCAATATTTTTTCCACCATTTTTTCGGAGGCCCGGCCGTCGCCGTATAAATCGGGATCGAAACGAACTTGACGGTTCAAATGACGGATAATTTGTTCATAAATATCTTCTTTGAAATCCATTAAAACGTTATTGCCGCTTTCCACCAATTCCACCCATTCGGTGGTGTCACGCATAGTGATGCAAAATTTCTTAAAGAAATAGGCTTCCTTTTGCAAACCGCCACTGTCGGTAATCACCAGGGCGGCCAGGTCGAGCAACCAAAGCATTTCCAAATAACTCACGGGTGGAATGGTAATGAATTGCGGTTGCAATCCGTATTTATCCAAATATTTTTTCGTTCGCGGATGAAGGGGCATTACCACCGGCATATGTTCGCGGTGGACTCGGTTGAGTGCATCGATAATTTTGGGCAATCTTCCGGGCGTGTCCGTATTTTCCTGGCGGTGAATGGTAGCCAAAATAAAACGGGAAGGTAATTCCGCTTGCACGGGTTTCATTTTTTCTTTGAACATTAAGACGCTGTCATACATGATATCACCCGTAAAGACGATTTTTTGCGTTTCAAAGGCGGGCATGCCTTCTTTTTGAAGGTTTTTTACGGCGGTTTCCGTGGGACAAAACAGCAAGTTACTAATCCGGTCGGTTAGGATCCGGTTGATTTCTTCGGGCATGCGCATATCGAACGAACGAAGGCCGGCTTCCACGTGCGCTACGGGAATATGAAGCTTGGCCGCCGCCAAAGAACCCGCAATGGTGGAATTGGTGTCGCCGAAAACCACGGTCAGGTCCGGTTTTTCCTTTATCAAAATGGCTTCGATTTGTTCCAACATCCTCCCGGTCATGGCGCCGTGTGATAATTGATTGATGTTCAGATTAAAATCAGGTTCGGGAATGCCCATTTCGTCAAAAAATATACGGCTCATGTTATAATCGAAATGCTGACCCGTATGAATGATTTTTTCTACCGTTTCCTGCCGGCTTCTCAAGGCTTTGCTGAAGGGAGCGGCTTTGATAAATTGCGGACGGGCGCCCAAAACAGTGATGATTTTCATAGGGGTTTTATTTTTCAAACACACGAATGTATTTATCCGTCAGGTAGTAGAAATTGTGATATTTTTTGACATATTCGTAACCTTTCATGCCCATGGCTTGTCGCTCTTCGGGGCTCATCCGGTAAAATTCTTCCACACCTTCGGCAATGGCTTTGGGATTTTCCGGTTCCACGATAATACCGCATCCCGACAATTCCACGGGGTCTTTAATCTTGCGCGATGAAACCAATACCGGCTTTTCGGCCAACATATAATCGAAATATTTATTGGAGGCCACGCCGTAATCAAACAAATCCACATCATGACGCCCGATGTAACACACGTCGAATTTTTTCAGCATAGATTGCACTTGCGTTTTTTTGATTTTTGGAATAAAGGTAACATTATCCGAGGCCTTGGCCATTTCCATCAGACGGGACTTTTCATATCCGTCGCCTACCAACACAAAATGAATGTCGGGATTTTTGACATACCGGGCGGCTTCGACGAAAAATTCCAATGCATTGGCAATGCCCATGGCGCCCGTATAGCCGATAATAAATTTATCCTTTGGCAACATGGATTCGATTTCCGCCGGTAGCGGTTCCCGTCCGATTAATTCTTCTTCAATCCCGTTGGAAATCCATGTTACTTTTTCTTCCGGCACGTTGAATTTTCGGATATGTTTGTATGCATAAGGTAACAACGTAACGATTTC
>JAMONI010000162.1 GCA_027065935.1 Flavobacteriales bacterium
TTTATACCCTTTGAAGGAAGACGCTTTGCGTATTTTATTGCGCCGGGCATTGGCTGAAGACGAGATTTTGAAGCGAAAAAAAATCAAAAGAATCGATGAAGATTCCTTAATAAGCTATAGCGGCGGCGATGTACGTAAGATGCTTAATTTGCTCGAAACGGTTGTTTTATCCACCGGAAAGAAAATTATCACCGAAGAAGACATTAACGAAACCGTCAAGGTGCAACCCGCGATGTACGACAAAAAATCCGATTGGCATTACGACGTTATATCGGCGTTTATCAAATCGGTAAGAGGAAGCGACCCCGATGCGGCGGTGTATTGGTTGGCGCGGATGATTGAAGCCGGGGAGGATCCGGTTTTTATAGCCCGGCGGTTGATTATTTTGGCGGCGGAAGACATCGGATTGGCCAATCCCAACGCATTGCTCATCGCCAATGCCGCTTTTGATGCCGTAAGTAAAATCGGAATGCCCGAAGCCCGCATCGTGTTGTCGGAAGCTACCCTTTATCTGGCGGTGTCACCTAAAAGCAATTCGGCTTACTTGGCCATAAAAAAAGCTCAAAGGAAGGTGAAGGAAACGGGAGATTTGCCCGTGCCGTTGCACCTGCGCAATCCGGCCAACACTTTTATGAAGAAACAAGGCTACGGCGACGGATACCGCTATCCGCACGATTTTCCGGATAATTTTGTCCGCCAATCCTATTTCCCCGAAGGACTTGAACCGGTCCGGTTTTACATACCCGGAAAAAATCCCAAGGAAGAAAAAATCAAACAATTCCGGGACGGCCTGTGGAACCGTGATAAGGGTCAAAACGAAAAGTAAGTGCCGAACCGGATTTCATGGCCGGCGGATTTGCTCAAGTCCCTGAAGCTTAAAATATTATCGGCCGAGAGAAAAAGATGCCATTTGCCTATTCTTAATTTGGTTGCGATACCCAAATTGTTGTGTACAAAAGTGTCGTAAGCGTAGGTGAGGCGCACATCCCACCAACGGGTAGGGAAGAGTTGCCAATACAAAGCGGCACCGAGATAAGGGCGTCCTTGCAGGTTTTGGTAAAATCCCATAATGCCGAAATAGGGGAGTTTGGATTTGACTTCCGGAGCGGTTTCGTCATAACATTTAAGCCGTTTGGCGTTGTAGTCGTTTTTTTCAAAGCCGTAATATTTTTTGATTGAGAGGTAAGTTTTGAAACTTCTAGGCTTAAAGTAGCCCCTCCGGGATTCTTCGTGAGGGATTTGCTTGTCGAAATCCTTGCTTACTTGTTTCCAATAATCGATGGGATTGTCGGGAAATTCTAATCGAATGCCGGAAAAGGAAAAATTTCCTTCGGCTTTGTAGGTATAGGCACGGGTGTAATAGATGAACCCGGCATCGGAAAGATTAAAGGTTAAAGACCAATCGTTGGGGAATTTTTTTTCAAAACCGTAATCGAATCCCAGACCGAAGTTCCGGCTGAGGAAAAATTTTCTTATGAGTCTGCGCCTTGCGGATAAACTGTCCACCGAGGGAAAGCCCACGCTGTCTTTTTCGTAAAAATCGCGTAGTCCGCCCGCTCTGATACGTATGGAGATGTTGTCGAAATTGTGGGTGTATGTGTCGCCGGTTCTTTCCACATTAACGGAACCCCGGTTCCCGTAACTCGACAGATTTCCGAAGCTGTTGTAAAGATGGAAATTCATTCCGAAAACATAATCCTGATGCACCGTTTTGGTAAATCCGAAAGTAAACCGGTTAAACCACTCGGCGTTGAAGTTGATTTCCCGTAGCAAAGCGGGTTCCGAGCGGGTATTGAACCCGAAGGCGGCTATCCGGTATAAGCTCACCGGATGGAAGAACCACATTTCGGCGTGATTGGAAACGGAAATGCCGTATTGATATTCAAACTTTTTCCACCTGTAATGAAACCATTCCGCATGGGTATGGAAAAATAATCCGTCACTTGACGAAAGGTCCGACAACACTTGTTGCCATTTAAGATTAAAATCGTTTTGGTTAGTATTGAACAGATCGTAAGCCGAAAAGCCCGAGTGGCGTATGGCAACGGATTGGTTGCCCAAGGCGGGAAAGGAAAAGTTATGTTGATTGCGAAGCCAAACGAAAGCACCGTTCTTTTGAGAGAGCAAATTATCGTCCCAATCGTAAAGCAAGGGTTCAAACTGCCCTTGTAACAAGTTAAAAATCAACAATATAAAAAACAAAATAACTCTTCTCATCTACTTGGCTTCTGTGTATAAAATGCCGTTCACGCCGAAGATGAGTTTTTCTTGGGAATTTTGGATGTCGTTGAGGTCCGAGCGTTGAATTTCAACGGCAATTTTTTGAATATCGGTGAAGGGGGGAGAATGCGTGGAATCAATGGTTTCAAAGAGCGTATGCCTGTAATAGCCGTCCGGAACGGTAATTTGCGTTTGGTGTAACAAAGTCGAGTCACTCAAGTAGGAAATGTTGATTCGGAAAGTTGCATCGAGGTGGTTTTCGCAATAGGTTTCCAGTTCCAACTTTACAAAAGCTTTTTTGACATCCGCCGGTTTAAAAAGTTTGAAATCCGTGGTATCACTGATACTTTGAAGGGGAATTCCGTTGATATAAAACCGGTGGCCTTCCGTT
>JAMONI010000163.1 GCA_027065935.1 Flavobacteriales bacterium
GAAAAATCAAAGTGCTGGGTTATTCCAAACTCTTTAACACCGGCGTTCAGCAAGGCGAAATTTTCAATCTGCTCAGTGTTAAAGATACCGTGGAACACGTGATTTCGGACATGAAAAAACGCTTCGATATCGACGTAAAAAAAGTAAGCGTCGGCTTATCCGGAGAGCATATCCGTGTGACCAATGTTTCGGACTATATCAATCGGCCGAATCCCGAGCATATCATCACGGAAACGGATATAAAAAAATTGTATGAAAAGGTCAAAAAATCCATTTTTTTAAACCATAACGAACAAATCCTGGATATTTTTCCGCAAAACTTTTCGGTGGATTTCAACAGGGTTCAACGTCCCGTGGGTATGGAAGGACGCCGGCTCGAAGGCTCGTTCCTAGCGGTCATCGCCGACACGCGTAAAATCGACAAAATATACAAAAGCCTTCAAATGGCCGGACTCGAAGTGGAAGAAATTTACATGCAGTCGGTGGCTTCGGCCGAAGCGGTGTTGAACCAAAAACAAAAACAGGCCGGCGTGGTTTTGGTGGATATCGGCGGTGGCACAACCGACTTGCTCATAGCCAATAAAGGTATCGTGCGTCATACCGACGTCATTCCTTACGGAGGTGATTACATCACCAATGAAATTCAAACCACCTTAAGCCTACTGCCCGAAATGGCCGAATGGCTGAAAATTAAACACGGCTCTACCTACCCCGAACATATTCCCGAAGATTTGACCTACCAAATCGACTTGGGATGGAACAACGCCAAACGTCCGGTGAAAGCCCGGTATCTGTCGGAAATCATTCGAAGAAGAATGGAACATATAGCCATTTTAATCGCACAGGAAATTCATAATTACCAACAGCGTTTCCCCAATGAAAAACTCATGGCGGGGGTTGTATTGACAGGAGGAGGTTCGCTCATCAAACACATCAAGCCTTTTATGCAAAAGAAATTGGATATGGACGTGGAATTGGGTACACCGGCCACCCATCTCAGCTCCAACGACTTTACGGAACAATTGTCCATGCCCATGTATGCCACCGTAATAGGACTGCTCAAAATGAGCTTGGATAACGAAAACGGAAAACCGGCCGGATCGTATGAAGAAGCTAAAAAAATCGAAATGAAAAACGAAGCAAAACCAATCGAACAACCCGAACTCTTTCCGCCCGAAGATGCCCGTATCCGTGAACAAAGCGAAACAAATCAAAATCCCGATGAAAACATAACCGGGTTTTGGAGCAAAATCAAAAATTATATTGTGGATTCAAAATAATAGAGCCTTATGATTGCAAAAAAAATCATCGATATCGACTTGGAAGAAAAAATATCCCAACTCATCAAAGTGATAGGAATCGGCGGCGCAGGCTCTAATGCCGTCAATTATATGTATGAAAACAAATCCCTCAAACACGTGGACTATATCGTGTGCAATACCGACTTGCAAGCTTTGAACAACAGCCCCGTTCCCATTAAAATTCAAATCGGCAAAGAACTCACCGGCGGTCTGGGGGCGGGAAGCAAACCCGAAACCGGAAAAAAGGCCGCCATCGAAAGCTTGCAGGAAATCGAAGAACTCCTGAGCCAAAAAACCAAAATGCTTTTTATCACCGCCGGAATGGGCGGCGGAACCGGAACGGGGGCCGCACCCGAAATAGCCAAATTGGCAAAAAAATTAGGGATTCTGACCGTAGCCATCGTCACCATGCCCTTTAAATACGAAGGACCGCTTCGGATGCAATCGGCCGTTAAGGGAATCGAAGAATTACGCAAACATGTGGACTCCCTGCTTATCGTGGACAACGAAAAACTTATCGAAGTATATGGCGATCTGCCTTATAACGAAGCCTTCAACAAATCCGACGAAGTTTTGGCCAATGCCGTAAAAAGCGTTAGTCAGGTAATCGTAACCAACTATCATATCAATGTGGACTTTAACGACGTGGAAACCATCCTGCGCCAAAGCGGAACGGCCTTGATAGGAACGGCCACCGCATCGGGAGAAGACCGGGCCAAAAAAGTCATCGAAAAAGCCCTGGAATCCCCTTTGCTTAACGATAATGACATCCAAGGCGCTAAAAACGTATTGCTCCTTATCATTTCCGGCACACAAGCCGCCACCGTCAAGGAAATCGACTTCATCAACCGGTACATCCAACAAAAAGCCGGTCAGGAAGTGAACATCATCATGGGATTGGGACAAGACCCCGCACTGGAACGGCAAATCGCGGTAACCGTTATCGCCACCGGATTCCCCGCCGAAAAACAAAAACAAATCGAAGCCTCCAATCCCGAATTCTATATCACGGTCAAAAAAGAAGAGCAAAACACCGAAACGTTTTTCGAAGACCTAACGGAAGAAGAATTCGAAAAAAATAGCGAAATCCGCTCCTCCGGCATCAACGAAGGATTGTTCAGTACCTTGAACGAAGTTCAACAAGAAAGCAAACAAGAAAAACAACCGGAAAATCCGGTCCGCCTAACCGGCTTGTTTAACACGCCCGAAAACCTCCCCGCCTCGAATGAACCCGGTAAACCGAATAAAACCGGATTTACGCCGGATGAAACGGAAATGTTTGTGGACCGGTATAAACAAATGTCG
>JAMONI010000164.1 GCA_027065935.1 Flavobacteriales bacterium
GACCAACCGCAAGAAGTAATCGTGGCCCAACGTAAATCGCCCGCCGAACCGGGGGTGGAAAGCCCGTATCGCAACCGCAGTGTGGAAGAAAACTTGGATTTGTTTCGCAGAATGCGCCAAGGAGAATTCGAAGAAGGCAGCCGGGTATTACGGGCCAAAATCGATATGAACGCACCCAACATGCATATGCGCGACCCCATTATGTACCGCATCAAAAAAACACCGCATCACCGTACGGGCGATACATGGAAAATCTATCCTACCTACGATTGGACCCACGGGCAATCGGACTATATCGAGCAAGTTTCCCACTCGCTTTGCACGCTTGAATTTTTACCCCACCGCGAACTTTACGATTGGTTCTTGGATCAAGTGTATGAAGAAGGTAAAGTCCGGCCGAAACAAAGAGAATTCGCCCGGTTGAATTTATCCTACACCGTGATGAGCAAACGAAAACTCGCCCAATTGGTGGAAGAAGGCTACGTAAACGGTTGGGACGACCCGCGTATGCCCACCATCTCGGGATTACGCCGGCGCGGTTACACCCCCGAATCCATTCGCAACTTTTCCGACCGGGTAGGCGTAGCCAAAAGAGACAACTTGATCGACATAGCCCTCTTGGAATTTTCCATTCGGGATCATCTGAACAAAATAGCACCCCGTAGGATGGCCGTTTTGAATCCCGTTAAACTGATTATCGACAACTATCCCGAAGGAAAAACCGAATGGCTACGTGCCGAAAACAATCCCGAAGACCCCGAAGCGGGATACCGTGAAATTCCTTTTTCAAAAGAACTTTATATTGAACGCGAAGACTTTAAAGAACAAGCCAATCGCAAATTTTTCCGCCTAACCCTCGGCAAAGAAGTGCGCTTGAAAAACGCCTACATTATCAAAGGTCAATCCGTAGTGAAGGATGCGGAAGGAAACATCACGGAAATCCACGCCACTTACGACCCCTTAAGCAAAAGCGGAAGCGGAACTCCGGAAAGCAAGCGAAAAGTAAAAGGAACTTTACATTGGGTTTCCGCCCCACACGCCCGTAAAGCCGAAGTTCGCCTTTACGACCGGTTGTTTGTGGACGAACAACCCGACGCGCATCCCGACAAGGATTTCAAATCATTCATCAATCCCGACTCGATGCAAGTCGTGGAAGCTTACGTAGAACCTTCATTAGCGGAAGCCGAACCCGGTGAAAGGTTTCAATTTCAACGCCTGGGTTATTTCGTAGCGGACCCCGACTCTAAACCCGGCAAACCCGTCTTTAACCGGACGGTCACATTGAAAGACACGTGGGCGAAAATCCAAAAAAAAGAAAAATAATAAACCGACCACGCGTTTTTAGCCCGTTTTTCGTAGCCATTTGTTTTATAAAAAAACGGTCAACCTGTTTCAGGAATGTCCAGTTTTTTTCGAGTGATTTAGTGGTGGAGTGATTACATCCTCCGGAAATTTTCACGAACGAACCTTCCGAAAAAAGAGGACAAAAAGAAAAACCATCCACTATAAACATTCATTTTTCCGAATTTATTTTATATCCCTATTTTTCATAACTTTATTGTTCCAAACATCAAACATCAATGCAACAAGTCCGTCCTTATTCGGAAGCCGAAGAAAAACGCATGAAGGAAATGATAGACGACATCCTCAAGTCCAGTTATCAAAAACTGGACAGGAAGGATAAAATCCTGATTCGCAAGGCTTTCCGAACGGCTAAAGAAGCACACGCCGACCAACGCCGCAAATCGGGCGAACCTTATATTTTTCACCCTATTGAAGTAGCCCGCATTGTGGCGCAGGACATAGGCTTGGATGCCGTTTCCATAGCTTCGGCACTGCTTCACGACACTATTGAGGACACCGACATTACTCCGGATTTCATCCGAAGAGAATTCGGCGAAAAAATCACCCAAATCGTCGAAGGATTAACCAAAATCAAAAAATTACCCAAGGACAAAGACTTTTCCATTCAGGCCGAAAATTTCCGCAAGCTCATCCTAACGCTCAATGAAGATGTCCGTGTCATCCTGATCAAAATCGCCGACCGGTTACACAACATGCAAACCATGGACAGTATGCCCAAACACAAACAGGAGCGAATCGCTTCCGAAACGCTATACATTTATGCCCCTTTGGCGCACCGGCTCGGTTTGTATGCCATTAAAACCCAACTCGAAGACCTGTCGCTCAAATACATCGACCCCGAAGCTTACCATGAAATTACCCGTAAATTATCCGAAACCGCCGAAGAACGGGAAGCTTACATTAAAAAATTCTCAGAAATCGTAGAGGAAAAACTCAAAAAATACAGAGTGAGATTCACCATCACGGGGCGTCCCAAATCCATCTATTCCATCTACAGGAAGATGAAGAAGAAAAATGTGGAATTCGAAAATATTTACGATATATTCGCTATCCGGATCATCTATAAAGCCCCGCCCGACAGGGCTAAAGAAAAAAACTTGGCATGGAACATTTTTTCCGCCATCACCGACCACTTCAAATACAATCACAACCGGATGCGCAATTGGATCGACCGGCCCCGTTCCACCGGTTACCAAGCACTTCACATCACCGTGTTAGGCCCCGACAATAAGTGG
>JAMONI010000165.1 GCA_027065935.1 Flavobacteriales bacterium
GAAGAACAAGTCACCCACGTAAATATGAGAGATTATGTGAACCGATTATCGGATTTAATCAAAAGCACTTTCATCGACAAGCCCGTCACCATAACCCGCAACATATCGAAATTTGTTCGCATCAAAGCGGACAAGTCCCTCGTTTTAGGCCTAATCATCAACGAGTTTTTGCTCAATTCGTTTAAACACGCCTTCGAACCGAATCAGCCGGGCGAGATACAAATCGAACTGAAAGAAACGGAAAAAGATTACATACTTTATATGTCCGACAACGGCAAAGGCTTGCCGGAAAATTTCGACACGACTGATATGAGGAGTTTCGGATTGGATATTATGCATCTGCTTTCCCGGCAACTCGGCGGAAGTTTTACGATCGAAAGCCGAAAAGGTGTGAAAGTAATCATTCAATTCCCGAAATAAATTCTCAAGTTTATGAAGCGACATATACTTATTGTGGAAGACGAAGCGATTTTGTACCGACGCTTACGAAATTTTTTGGAAAAGCACCGTTATTCGGTGGATGACTATACCCCCGATGTTAGGGGAGCGCTGACACGCATTGCCCGGAAAAAACCCGATTTGGTGCTGTTGGATATCCAATTGCAGGGGGAACAAACGGGCATTGACTTGGCCAAAATTTTGGATAAAAAATACCGCATTCCGTATATTTTCGTGACCGAATGGGATGATTTTTCCACTTTTCATTTGGCTTTGGGGACCAACATGGAGGATTATATCGTTAAGACCAAACCCAGCTTTAACAAAGAAGAGCTTTTACGAAAAATCTTAATCGTATTGAACAGATTATCGCGACAAGAAGCGCACCACGATACCAAAGGCGTGCTTGCCCTGACGGGATACCTTTCCGAAATCCGAGAGGAATCCTTTAAAAACCTCACCGAAGCCGTCGTGCCGTACAAGGATATCCTTTATTTTGAAAAAGATTATGAAAAATTGGGTGAAAATAAGCCTCGAGGTCACATTAATTACACCAGAATCATTACCAAAAACGGGAAAGATTACCTGGCCTTCAAGTCCATAAAACAATTGACTGAAGAACTTCCGTTTTATTTCGTCCGAATCAACGAACGAAACATCGTGAATATCGACTCGGAATGGTTTGAAGGAAAACTCAACGGCAGCGGCATAAAGATAGGAAACCGGTATTTGCTTATCAGCAAAACCTATAAAGCGGAGTTCCAAAAACGCTTGGAACATTACTATCTGTCGATGAAGCGAAAAAACAAATAATGCTAAGTGTTACAAAAGCATAGGAATGCCGACTTGACGGTTTACTCTTTTGTCGGCTTTCCTTCACCGGAACGATTATGCTCATACAAGGCTTCGGTAAGTCTGTTCACGTTACGTACCATGGACACATGAAGCAAAATAATGATGAGCAACATGATTGCTACGAAAGCCGTCCCTAAGGATTTTAGACTGACGGATCTAAAACTTTGTTTTTTCATTTTCTTCCGCATGTAATCGGCTTGGGCCTTATTTAGCATGAGTTGATAATTTTCTTCCCATTGTTGCAAGGCTTCGGCGTAATCCTTATCGATTTCTTTAATCTTTCTGTTGCGTTCTATGTTGTTTTTCCGGTAAATGCCGTAGTAAATATTTAAAGCTTCCGCTTGCCATTCGGGGATTAACATTTGCTCCAGCATGGGGACGAAGCCGTCGGTAGCTTGAATGAGTGCCGAAAGATTATTGTTGTAATGCCGGATGTATTCATTTTGCATGTTTACGATAAACCGAAGACGCACACCGGGGTCAACCCGGGGCAAAATTTTACCCGAATACCTAATAAGACCTTCTCCGTCATTGGGATTTCGTTCCCAGAAATTCCACAGTTTTGTATAAGTTTCGAGTTGTTCTTCGGAGGGTATATGCCGGATGATGTTTCCGATAAGATTAAATTTGTTTTGCAACACGGAGGGCGGATAATTTCTCAAGCGCAGTTTGAAAAAGTATTTTTCAACAAAATCCACCCGGTTCGTATCGTCGATTGCCTCGAGCAGTCCGTTAAGAATTTTAAGAAATCCGGCTTTTTCCCTATAGGAATCGTATCCGTGTTTTTCCGTAAAGTTTTCATATCTCTTTTTGAATCCCGGATTGACGAGAACTTTTACGACGAGCGAAGGGTCTTTGGTTTTCCGGTACATTTTACGGTCGCGTTCGGAACGAAAGGTATTTTTGTATTTATCGTTCCAAAACCCGGGGTATAAAGTGGGATCGATAAGCGCTTTGGTTTCGCCCAGTTGTGTATAAAAGTTTTTTAAGGCGGTTGAGTCGATGGATTTTTCGGTTTTTTCGGGGGCTTCGAAAATGAGCTCTTCCGGTTTTTTGATATCCGTTTGTTTACTTTGTTTTTTTACTTGCTTTACGCTTTGTTTTTGTTCTTGCTTTTTCTTTTGGCGAATGATTGCGATAACTTCGTCGGTATTGACTTTGCTGATCCGGGGATAATCGGGCTTGACGGGTTGCGGCGGTTTTTGTACCTCTCTTTTGGATGTAGGGGTGAAGGTCCACAAGATAACCGCTATGCTTGCCATCAAAATAATCCCCGACACAAGAATAAGTCCGTGCCAAAAATATC
>JAMONI010000166.1 GCA_027065935.1 Flavobacteriales bacterium
CGACCACGGGCCGTGTGGAACTGGAGAAAGGCAAACGTATGTCGGTACTCAAGCAGGACCATCACGAGTTTGACGAATACACCGCACTGGATACCGTGATTATGGGCAACAAGGAACTTTACGACATAATGAAGGAAATGGATGCCTTATATGCCAAAGAAGACTTTTCCGACAAAGATGCCGAACGCATAGGCGAACTGCAAACCCGTTTTGAAGAATTGGACGGGTGGAATGCCGAGAGCGACGCCGCCGCATTACTTTCCAATCTGGGAGTTCCCGAAAAATATCACCAAACCTTGATGAAGGATTTGGAACCCAAAATAAAGGTGCGCGTACTTTTGGCCCAAGCCCTCTTCGGCAATCCCGACGTCTTGATTTTGGATGAGCCGACCAACGACTTGGACTATGAAACCGTGGCTTGGCTCGAAGATTTTTTGGCCAATTATGAGAATACCGTTATCGTCGTTTCGCACGACCGGCACTTTTTGGATGCCGTTTGTACGCATATCGTGGATATCGATTACGGAAAATTGAATTTTTATACCGGAAACTATTCCTTTTGGTATCAGGCCAGTCAGTTGGCCGCCCGGCAGCGTGCGCAACAAAACAAAAAAGCCGAAGAAAAACGCAAAGAACTCGAAGAATTCATCCGAAGGTTCTCGGCCAATGTGGCCAAATCCAAACAAGCCACGGCGCGAAAAAAAATGCTCGAAAAACTCAAAGTGGACGATATCCGCCCCTCGAGCCGGAGATATCCCGGAATTATTTTCGAGCAGGAAAGAGAACTCGGCGACCAAGTGTTGGAGTGTGACGACTTAAGCAAGTCCTTGGAAGATGAATTGCTTTTTGCCAAAGCCGGTTTCCGGTTGCAAAAGGGAGATAAAGTGTTTTTATATTCCAAAGACAGCCGGGCCACCACGGCATTTTATGAAATTATCAATGAGCGACTGCAACCCGACAGCGGAACATTTCGCTGGGGCGTAACCACCGTAAGAGCCTATTTGCCCTACGATTTGAACGAATATTTCAAAGAAGACATCCCCTTGGTGGATTGGTTGCGACAATTTGCCAAAACCCAAGAGGACAGAGAAGAAGTGAACCTAAGAGGCTTCTTGGGTAAGATGTTATTCAGTGGCGAAGAAGCCTTAAAATCCGTCAAAGTATTATCCGGAGGCGAACGCATCCGTGCCATGCTTTCCATGATGATGCTGCAGCGTGCCAATGTATTAATGCTCGACGAACCTACCAATCATTTGGATTTGGAAAGCATTCAAGCCCTGAACAACGCCTTGATACGCTTTAAAGGAAATGTGATTTTCACCACGCGTGATCACGCCTTCGCCCAATCCGTAGCCAACCGGATTATCGAAATCACACCCAATGGGACCATCGACCGCCTGATGACATTCGACGAATATATGAACGATCCCAAAGTAAAAGAACTCCGGGAAAAATATTACGCCCCATGATTGATGACGCCGTATTGAAACAACTTGCGCCCCGGCTTTTCAAATCGCACGCCGTACTGAAAGTGCGCTACCGGGATTTGGATACTTTTAGGCACGTGAACAACTCCGTATATCCGTCCTACATGGAATTCGGACGCTTGGATTATATGCACCGGTTTTTGAAAGACACGATTGATTGGAAAGAACGCGGATTTATTTTAGGAACCAACCACATCGTTCATTTGGCACCTTTGTTTTTGTTTGATGAGGTCCATATCTATACGGGGGTAGGAAAAATAGGCAATAAAAGCGTGACATTTGTCAGTTTGATCACCAACGGCGAGGGCGTGCCCGTTTCGGTGGGTTACTCCCGTTTGGTGGCGTTTAATTTTATAACAAATCGAAGCATCCCCGTTCCTGATGAATGGAAAAAAGTTTTCCTGCAGAAGGACGAAGCCATTCTAAAGCTCCTTGACGGACAGGGGTTTAATTATTAAATTTGTGTATGCAAAAGTCATTTCGTTTTCAGGAGATTCTTATCCGTCCGGAAATGTTTTCACTAAACGGTGAAAAAGAAATCGTGGCATTGTTTAATCGAACTTTTAGCCCCGGCGATGCGCGATTGGAATACAAAGACGGGAAATTAGTGTTGTTTTTAAGACAAATTAACATAGAAGATTTGCAATCGCTTCGTAAAAAAGACGATCCTTCGGGACTTTTGGAAGAAATATACAATGCCGTAATATCGATAAAAAATTACGGCGTAAGAAATAAAAAACGCGTTTTTATAGATTTTAATAAAGAAAAAAGAGTAACAAACCGCAAGGATAAAACGGAAAAAAGAGGTATGTATTTTTACGCACGGCATCATCCGTTCAAAAAGAAAAACAATTCACTGCCCAAAAAGTTGGTCGAGCAAGCGTTAAAGTTATTTTCTTACCGGAATGATGTTATATTAGACCCTTTTAACGGCGTGGGCACTACTACTGCCGTCGCAAAAAGATTGGGCAGAAGATACATAGGAATCGATATTTCCGAAAAGTATTGCGAAATTGCACGTAAAAGAACTAATAATTATTCATTATTCAATATTTAAACACTTTCCCAAATTAATCATATTTTTGTCCTAAAAAAAGGAGGAAGA
>JAMONI010000167.1 GCA_027065935.1 Flavobacteriales bacterium
GGTAAATAAAATGGTTTTCCACGGGTTCATAGTTTGGGTAAGGGACGGTTACCGACTCCGAAAATGCCTAAACTCGCATTTCCCGACATATAGTTCACAAATCAACCAATTATTCGACAGCTATGGATACTAAGAAATATGTTAGACAAATAGAGGGATTGTTTTATTAGCAAAACCTGATAATTGCGATTTTACGGCTTGACTAATCAAAATCCGGGAGGCTAAATAATTTCATATACTCTTCGAAAACATAAAGTCTTCGGCGTTTTGCTCCCGTAAATTCTTTAATAATATGAAGTTTTTCGAAAGTATTGATTAGTTTGTATGCCGTAGCCATAGAGAGTTTCAATTCCCGGGCCACCATAGATGCATTAAATATGGGATGCCGATAGATGTATTCCAATAATTTACGTGCATTTCCTTGCTGGCGGGCCTGCAGTGTGCTTAGTTTTTCATCCAATTTTTTTTGCAACTGCAACGTTTTATTAAAAGTTAGTACGCCTTGTTTGGCCGTTTCAATCACTCCGGTCAGAAAAAATTTAAACCATTGCCCCAAATCGTTGTGTGTTCTGACGCGCATCAATTTATCATAATACAATTGGCGGTGCCGCTCAAAGAAATCCGATAAGTATAAAATAGGACGACGGAGTATTTTTTTTTCTACCAAATATAAGGTTATAATAAGCCTTCCGACCCGCCCGTTTCCGTCCAAAAAAGGGTGGATGGTTTCGAATTGATAATGAATCAAAGCGATTTTAAGCAAATCGGGCAAGGGATTGTCGGCATTATGGGCAAATTTTTCCAAATCCGACATCAGGTGCGGAACTTCATGGTGCGGCGGCGGAATAAATACGGCATCTTTCAATGTGGCACCTCCTATCCAATTTTGACTGCGACGATATGCTCCGGGCATTTTGTGTTTTCCCCGAACGCCCTGCAACAAAATCTTATGGGTTTGTTTAATCAATCGGCTTGAAAACGGCAATTGATGTAATGCTTCCATGGCATTATTCATCGCCGCAATATAATTTTGTACCTCTTGCCAATCGTCTCGAATTTCACTTCCCACTTCCTGTTCGGGCAAAACGGCGTCTTCTATTTTGGTTTGCGTGCCTTCAATTTTGCTGGACTGATTGGCTTCTTTGGTAATATGCATGCGGATATACCGGTCGATATCCACATATTCGGAAAACATATCCAAACGCCCCAATTCCCTGTCCGCTTGACTTAAAAGCATCCATATTTCCATGTCGTCAATAACCCAATAGCGGTTGATTTTGTTGGGGACAAAAGCCCTGTATCCGCCTTGTGAAACATAATGCCCAGCTTTAAAATGTTTCATATTATAAATATTGTTATTTTACAAAAATAAGAAAAACTAAAATAACAACGATCGTTATTTTAGTTTTTTAAAAGAAACTAAAAAAACAAAGGTTTTTATTTTAGTTAAATGCGCGAAGGTGAATTCATGATGAATTTATTTCTCATAACTCGGTTCCAAGGTGTTGAACTTGCGGGCCAATTCTTTCATTTCGTTGTTCATGGTCACGCAAGGGCGTTGATAGATAATCACCGAAGGGCCTTGATAGGCCAGTTCTTTCTTGAGGATTTCCACGTTTTGGTCGAAATATTTTTTCAGGGGAATCACCACTTTGATATGTTCCTCTTCCACGCCCAGCCCTTTGGCTATTTCATACAAATGTCCGAAGGCCAACGAAGGTTGCGCGCCGGTCATGGCTACGGCCGAGTTGTCGGCTATGATAACGGTAATCGGGCTTTTGTCCCAAACGGCACTGATTAATCCGGTCATCCCCGAGTGGGTAAAGGTGGAATCGCCTATCACGGCAATGGCGGGTTGCCATCCGGCATCGGCCGCCCCTTTGGCCATAGGAATGGAAGCGCCCATATCGATAATAGTATCGATGGCGTCGTAGGGTTCCACAATGCCCAGCGAGTAGCAACCGATGTCGGCAAATACATGGTTATCACCCATTTCGGGAATTAGTGATTTGATTTCTTTGTACATATCTATGTGTCCGCATCCGGGGCATAATTGCGGCGGACGTTCGGAAACGAATTCGGGAATGCGGTATTCAACCGGTTCTTCCAAACCGAGGGCTACGGCTACGGCGTTAGGGTTCAGTTCGCCCGTACGGGGCAGGTGTCCCGTCAGTTTTCCGATAACCTTGTCGTTAAATCCGAGATAGTCTGATAACATTTCTTCGATCAAGGGGTAGCCTTCTTCGATAATGAGAATTTTTTCGTTGCGCTCGAAAAGTTTGCGAAGCATCTTTCTCGGAAGCGGATATTGGGTGATTTTCACCACATCATAGGGCAGTTCCTTGTCCGTGAAGTTTTCCATCAAATAATTATAAGCAATACCCGAAACGACAATACCGAGAGAATGGTCGGTACCTTCGATGAATTGGTTCCACCCGGCGGTTTCGGATTCTTCTTCCAAGGCTTTTTGTTTTTCTATTAGTTTGACATACTGCTTTTTGGCGTATGCCGGCACGAGGGCAAAGCGTTTGGAATCTTCCGGTGTTTGTAAGGGGTTTTGCGGTCTTTTTTCGTTTTTCAGCGTGATGA
>JAMONI010000168.1 GCA_027065935.1 Flavobacteriales bacterium
GAAATGGTTCGAAAGTAAATGTGAAGCTTGTCAATACAGTCCGGTGAAAGGACTGAACCCTTTGGGAACAAATGTATCTTCTTTTGACTTTCGAATCGCTTTGGCGGGAAATCCCAATACGGGAAAATCAACCCTTTTTAATGCGCTCACGGGCATGCGCCAGCATACGGGCAATTGGCCCGGTAAAACCGTGGAACGAAAGGAAGGCGCCTTTGAATTTGACGGAAAAATCTTTAAAATAATCGATTTACCCGGAACCTATTCCTTGATGGCGCATTCGGAAGACGAGGAAGTGGCACGTAATTATTTGTTTTTTGAAAATCCCGACGTAACGGTTATCGTGGCGGATGCCACACGCTTGGAACGTAATTTGAATGTTGTGCTACAAATATTGGCGATGACCGGCAAGGCGGTGTTGGCGCTTAACATGATAGATGAGGCCGAAAAGAAAGGAATACAAATCGACGTGCGTCATCTGTCACGACTTTTAGGGATTCCCGTAATCAAAACCAATGCGCGGATGCGCTACGGTTTGGATGCCTTGTTGCTTACCGTAAAAGACCTTGCCGAAGGAAAAATCAAAACCCGGCCGCTTCGTTTGCGTTTTTCCACGACTTCGCTCAAACAAGCCGTTGATCAAATCGTAAAGGAACTGAAAAACATATTACCCGGATTACCTAATAAAGAATGGATTGCCTTACGCTTGCTTTCGGGAGACAAAATAATTGAAGAAAGCTTGCTTGCACCCGAAAAATATTACGGCATCCGAACCGCTAACGGCATCTTCGATGCCGTTAAACGGTTATTGAAAACCGTTAAGCGCATCCGCATCGAGAATCACGACCGGTTTTACGACATCATCACCGAAGATATATATGAAACGGCGCACAAAATTGTGGCGCAAACCGTGTTAACAGGCCGGTCACGTACGCACACTCCCTTGGAAGTCAAACTCGACCGTATTTTAACTCATAAGGTTTACGGTTTTATGATTATGTTTGTTATGTTGGGGTTAGTGCTTTGGATTACCATCAAAGGGGCCAATTATCCTTCGGAATGGTTGAATAATGTGCTGGTGGGCAAATTGTATCCCGCCTTGAAATCCTTTGCGGCGGATGCGCATTGGCCGCATTGGCTTTCGGGTGTTTTGATCGACGGTATGTATTTAACAACCGCATGGGTGGTATCGGTGATGCTACCGCCCATGGCCATCTTTTTTCCTTTGTTTACTTTACTCGAAGACTTCGGCTTTTTGCCTCGAATTGCCTTCAATTTGGACAACATTTACAAAAAATCCGGGGCGCACGGCAAGCAAGCCCTGACCATGACCATGGGCTTCGGGTGCAATGCGGCGGCCGTGGTTTCCACCCGAATTATCGACAGCCCCAGAGAGCGGCTTTTAGCCATTATTACTAATAATTTTTCTTTATGTAACGGACGTTGGCCCGGACAAATCTTACTGGCGAGTATTTTTATCGGTGCGTTGGTGCCGGAACAATGGTCGGGAGTGGTGGCTATGTTGGCGGTAACGGGAATAGCTGTTTTCGGTATTGCCATGTCTTTTTTCGGTTCTTGGATATTGTCCCGGACCTTATTGCGCGGCGAACCGTCGGCATTTTATTTGGAATTACCGCCTTATCGCGTTCCGCAAATACGAAAGACCATTTACACTTCGTTTATCGAGCGAACACTTACCGTTTTATGGCGCGCCGTGGTTTTTGCCGCACCGGCGGGCGTGGTGATATGGCTGGTGGCCAATGTTCATATCGGAGGAGAAAGCTTGGCTTACCATATCGTTGATTTTCTTGACAACCCCGCATATTGGTTCGGGATAAACGGTATCATCGTTCTGGCATTTATTATCGGCATCCCGGCCAATGAAATCATTATTCCCGCCATACTGATGCTTACGATTTTACTCTTTCATATCGACTTGTCCGGGGTGGAAAAAGGCGTGTTGACCGAACTTTCCGATATGCAATCGGTAAAATATATTCTGACTGCCGGCGGATGGACTTTGCTCACGGCCGTAAATTATATGTTGTTGAGTTTATTACATAATCCTTGCAGTACCACCATTTATACCATTTACAAAGAAACCGGTAGTGTCAAATGGACCTTGGTGGCCACTTTTTTTCCTTTGTCCATCGGCCTTGTGCTTTTATTTATCATCACACAACTGGCAAGATTGTTTTTTTAGGATATAGACTAATTTTTTGATACATTACTTTTCGGTATGTTATAAACGATTTTTACCTTCTTGTTATTCTTTACCGTTCAAAACCTCATCTACTATCAAATACCCTTAAAATTTTGTTTTCTGCTGAAAAAAAAACTGAAGTAAAGCGTTGAATTGTATTGGAAAAAACAGCAGGTTTTTCGTATTTTTACTCTAAAATCTTACGAGTAGCCGGTGCCGAAACAGGACCATTTGACATTTTCTTTGTTGCGTTTGGTGCGTGCATTGGTGCTTACTTAGGTGAAGAAGGAGTTGAAAAATTATATGAGAAGGTAAGTCGTTCCAGAATAAAAAGAAATTATAATTCTCCTACATTTTTAAATGGAT
>JAMONI010000169.1 GCA_027065935.1 Flavobacteriales bacterium
GAAGCCAACAAACCCATGCTCAAAGATCCCGATTTGATTTATCCCGGTCAAGTGCTTCGCATTCCGGATTTGGATTAAACAAGTTCTACAAGCCGCACACCGCTTCCGTTCCGAAGCGGTTTTTTTTCAATAAATCAACTTTCCGTCCCGGAAATTGCACGTTAAACAAAAGGTATGTTTGCTCGAATGCGGGGCGGAACGGTTAGCTGTTCCTTTATTCAAAGAAAAAAGATTAATTTTGTATCCCTTTTTATTTTTGCACCTATGATACAAGAAATAGAAAAATACCTGCGGGAAGTCGAATCTTTTCAAACATCCGACCCGAAAGAGTGGGAAGCCTTTCGCCTTAAATTTACGGGCAAAAAAGGCATTATCAACCGTCTTTTCGCCGAATTCAAATCCGTTCCCAAAGAAGATAAACCCCGGTACGGACAATTGCTCAACAAGCTGAAAAAAACGGCCGAAGAAAAAGTCAAAATCTTACGAGAACAATGGGAAAATGCGGCCGATTCCCAACCGGGTGGTGAAGACCCGACCCGTCCGGGCTATCCTTATCCGCTCGGCGCCAGGCATCCCATCAACTTGGTCAAAAACCGCATCATCGACATATTCCGGCGTATCGGATTCAATGTGTCCGAAGGGCCCGAAATCGAAGACGACTGGCATAACTTTACGGCGCTGAACCTTCCCGAGCATCATCCCGCCCGGGATATGCAAGACACCTTTTTTATCCAACGCCATCCGGATTGGCTCTTACGCACCCACACCTCGTCGGTGCAAATTCGCTACATGGAAACCCATACATTACCCATTCGCACCGTTTCGCCCGGACGGGTGTATCGCAACGAAGACATCAGCGCCCGCTCACACATCCTGTTTCATCAAGTGGAAGGCCTTTATATCGATACCGGTGTGTCGTTTGCCGACCTTAAGCAAACTTTGCTCTATTTTACCGAAGAAATGTTCGGCAAGTCGAAAATCAGACTAAGGCCCTCCTATTTCCCCTTCACCGAGCCCAGTGCCGAGGTGGACATTTATTGGGGCCTCGAAACCGAAGACGATTACCGCATCACCAAAGGCACGGGATGGCTCGAAATTATGGGGGCGGGGATGGTGGATCCCAACGTGTTGAAAAATATGAATATCGACCCTGAAAAATATTCGGGATTTGCATTCGGAATGGGAATCGAACGAATTGCCATGCTCCTTTTCGGCATTCCCGACATCAGGATGTTTTTCGAGAACGACATACGCTTTTTAGAACAATTCAAATCCGTTTTATAATTTATGAAAGAAACATTGGTGGTAGCCTTAGGGGGCAACGCATTGAGCAGATCCGGTCAAAAAGGCAGTGTGGAAGAAATGCGCCGAAATATTCGCGAAGCCCTAATGAACTTGGCGCCCATCGTCGGCCCCGAAACCCGATTAGTCCTTACCCACGGCAACGGACCTCAAGTGGGTACTCTTTTGCTAAAAGACGATGCCGGCGCTCAAGTTTACGATACGCCTCGCTATCCGCTTGACGTTCTTGTGGCCGAAACCCAAGGCGAAATCGCCTATCTTATCGAAAGTGAATTGCGCAACATACTTCGCACCGACAATCCCTCCAGGGAAGTCGTTTCTTTGATGACCATGATAAAAGTTCGCGCCGATGATCCGGCTTTTAAAGACCCGCAAAAACGCGTGGGTAAAATGTTTTCCGAAGATGAAGCCAAACGCCTGTCAAGAGAGAAAGGATGGCGCTTTGCCGAAGAAGTCAAAAACGGCACTCGCGCTTACAGGCGTGTCGTGCCCTCACCCGAACCCGTAGAGGTTGTAAACATAAAAGCCGTTCAAACTTTGTTGGACCGAAATTTTATCGTAATCACTGCCGGCGGTGGCGGTATTCCCGTTTATGAAAAAGATGAAATGTTAATTCCCGTAGAAGCCGTTATCGACAAAGACTTGGCTTCGGCTTTAACGGCCGAGTTTGTAGGTGCGGACAAATTTATTATTCTTACCGACGTGCGTTTCGTATATTTGAACTACGGCACACCCGGCCAAAAACCGATTGAAGAAATTAGCCTTGCTCAAGTCAAAACACTTATAGATCAAGGCACATTCGGTCAGGGAAATATGCTTCCCAAAATCAAAGCGGCCTTGCAGTTCGTAGAACGCACGGGGTCTAAGGCTCTGATTACGGATTTTGAAGGCCTTAAAAACGGGGAAGGCACCGTAATCGGTTAGCCTGCAAAAGAAGGGAAAACTAAAATAAATGAGGCTTGACGGCAAAAAAGTTGCCGGGCAACTGCAAGTTTTTCCGTAGGGTTTCCCACTTTCCGCCATCTGCTTTAAAATCCTACGGATTTTATTGTTTGTTTTTTAGAAAAACTATTCGTGAAAATTTGGGGAGAACGTATAAAAAATACCCGAATCCCAAATCCCGGAAAAAGTGAAAGTCAAAGAAAAAAAACTACCGTCCGGCATGAGACGGTAGTTTTTGAAAAGTAGTTAGGGAAAATATTAATCCAAATCGAATTTAATGCCTTGCGCCAACGGCAGGTCTCTACTGTAATT
>JAMONI010000170.1 GCA_027065935.1 Flavobacteriales bacterium
ACCCCACCATAGCAGGTGTGTTGCTTGCCTTTACCATTCCGATCAAACGAAAAATCAATTTTAAAAATTTTTCGGTTTATCTGGAACGGATTTACGACAAAGTCCTACGTCAAGCCGGCACGTGTTCCGAACATCACACCGACCGGCATATTCTGGACAAAGAACAAATCGAAACCATCTATAGTTTGGAAAATCTTACCGGACAAGTGGTATCGCCCCTGCAGCATTTGGAAAACAAATTACACCGGTTCAGCGCCTATTTTATCCTTCCGGTTTTTGCGTTTGCCAATGCGGGCGTGACGTTGGACCTATCTCAAGCTTTCGATACGGAACTGCTTCTGAACATAGCCGTGGGACTAAGCATAGGAAAATTTACGGGCGTGTTGTTGTTTTCATACTTGGCCGTTCGCATCGGGTTGGCGCGTTTGCCGCAAGGGGTGGCCAACAAGCATTTGGTGGGCATAGCGGCCTTGAGCGGAGTGGGATTTACCATGTCCATGTTTATCAACCATTTGGCCTTCGGCGACATGCCCCGTTACGTAGATTCGGCCAAGGCGGGCATTATGTTGGGTTCGTTTATCTCGGGACTGACCGGATACCTGATTTTGTATTTTCGGACATCACGGCGCGATGAAAAAGTTTACGAACCGTAGTAGGGCGCATTAAAAATATATATCAATACGCCCGTTAGGCTTACGTAAAGCCAAACGGGAAAAGCAATCCTGGCTATTTTTCGATGCTTGTCGAACTCCTTTCTCGTGGCATAGGACAAGGCCGTTAAAATAAGCGGTACCGTTACGGCCGCCAAAAGAATGTGCGAAAACAAAATAAACAGATATAATATTTTGACCGTTCCTTCACCGCCAAACGACGTGGGCGGCGTAATGGCGTGATAAAACAAGTAGGAAATCAAAAAGATAACGGTCCAAAACAAAGCCGTTGAAACGAATACCACATGCCACTTGATTTGGTTCTTCCTAATACAAATAATGGCTATGAGTAAGGAAACGGCGCTTAAAGCATTGAAAAAAGCGTTGAGCCCCGGCAAAAACGCAAAACGTTCGGGATGGTCGATATGAAGTTGCGGCGCGAAATAAGTAATCGCCACCAAGCCTATGATCATAATCCCGGTAAGGATATAAACATACTTCATTTTCATAAGCCGTCCTTTTTTTCAAAGCTAAAACGTTTGATTATTATTTTTTTTAATATCGATATAAAAAATAGTAATAATTGTTATAGAAATAAATTATAAAAAACGGTTTCTCGGAATATTAAATATACATAAGTTTGTAACGTTTCTTTCAAAAAATGGAGAAAAGCTTGTTGAAAGAGGTGATAAGGAATTACTATTTACTTACCAAATTTCATGTCAACGTAGTTGTTGCACTTACGTCCGTATTGGGCTATTTGCTCGGAGCGGGATATTATGATATTGCGGTTGAACTTGAAAAAGTAACGGGGCTTTTCTTCGGCGGTATATTGGTTACCGCTACGGCGCATATTATCAATCAGCTTCTTGAACGGCAGTACGATGCAATGATGCTTCGTACACGAAACCGTCCTTTGGTTACCGGGGACGTAGGGGCGGGGCAGGCTGTCGGGGCGGCCCTGTTGTTCAGTTTGTCAGGCTTGGCATGGCTTTATGTGGCGGTGCATCCTTATGCGGCGTTTATTTCGTTTGTTTCGTTGGTGATGTACGCGTTCATATACACGCCTGTGAAACGTTTGAGCAGGATCGCCGTTCCTTTGGGCGCCGTACCGGGAGCGCTCCCCGTGTTGATTGGTTACGTAGGTGCTACCGGGAGGGTGGATACCGTAGTCATTTTACTTTTTGTTTTGCAAGTGATCTGGCAATTTCCGCATTTTTGGTCGGTGGCTTGGATTTGGCAAAAGTCTTATGAAGCCGCCGGTTATGACTTAATGCCTTCGCCGGGCGGAAAGACCAAGCGCAATGCCTTTCTGACTTTTCTTTCCACCTTCGGTTTGTATCCGGTGATTTACCTGTTGTATGACGGACAATATATTGATTTAACACTGTTTCTCCTTTTGGCGGTTCTAACGCTGATTTTCAGTGTTCAAGCATTTGTATTGTTCTTGCGCAGGACGGATATTTCGGCCAAAAGGTTGTTAAAAGCATCCGTTATTTATTTGCCCGTTGTGCAGTTACTTATTGTGTATCATTTTATAAATCGATAAGACTATGAATTTATTTCCGAAAAATGTCAGCAGTTACGGGGATGAAGTCGATTTTATTTTTTGGCTTATCACGGGCGTAGTGACCGTGGCTTCCGTCATTGTAATATTTCTTATGGCGTACCCCTTGATTAATCGAAAGAAAAATTATTCCAAGGAAGAGCGTTACATGAAAGGCGAGGGTTTTCAACAACTCAAATGGATTTATTTGGGTATAGCTTTACTGGCCATCGCCGATTTTACGTTCTTGGTCAAAGAAGGAAGCACTTGGAAGAAGATTCAACAACATCTGCCCGAAGAGGATTTTCACGTAGCCATTATCGGACGGCAATGGTTGTGGGAAATCGTTTATCCGGGCCCCGACGGCAAGCTCTACACGGCCGATGACGTAAAAAAAATCAACAAAATGTATGTGCCCGTTAATGCCGTGGTACACATGGACATACAGGCTTACGACGTGATTCACAGCGTTTTCATACCTCACGGACGGTTTAAGCAGGATGCTTTGCCCGGCCGCAACATCAAACGATGGATCAAATTTGAGGAAACCGGAACATACCCGCTTACTTGTGCGGAGATTTGCGGTATCGGTCATGCCAACATGAAGGCCGACATTATTGTTCAATCCGAAGAG
>JAMONI010000171.1 GCA_027065935.1 Flavobacteriales bacterium
CAAAAAACATTAGCAGAATTATATAAAAAATAATCCGGACTATGAGCACACATAAACAACACGGTTTTTGGCACAGGTTTTTCTTTTCGCTCGACCACAAAGACATCGGGCTGCAGTATATGCTTACCATCTTTCTCATGGTGAGTATAGGCGGATTTTTTGCCTATGTGTTTCGTATGCACTTGGCTTTTCCCGACATGGAAGTGCCTTTGTACGGAACGGTGACTCCTAAGGATTACAACATGCTCGTTACCTCCCACGGCTTAATCATGATGATGTGGTTGGCACTGGGAATGCTTTTGGCCGTGGCGGGCAACTATTTGATTCCCATCATGATAGGAACGGATGACATGGCCTTTCCCAAACTTAATAAGATTTCGTATTGGTTCTTTTTGGCCAGCGTGATTGTGATGATTGCTTCCTTTTTTATGCCGCGGGGCGGTTTGGGAAGCGGTTGGACCTTATATCCGCCTTTGTCGGTGGGCGATTTCGGTTACAATACGCCTTATAAAAACTTTGCCGACAGATTTTTTACGGCCAACACTTTTGTGTTGTTGGCGTTAGCGCTGGAATTTACCGCATTGTTGATGGGGGGTATCAATTTTCTTGTGACCACGCTCAACAAACGCGCCAAGGGTATGACTTTGATGAAAATGCCCATGGTGGTTTGGATGATCAATATAGCCAGTGTGCTTTTCATGTTTTCCGTAGGGCCGTTGGTGGCCGGAACTTTCATGTTGTTGTTGGACATAAACATAGGCACCGGCTTTTACGATGCCTATCGCGGCGGGGATCCGTTGTTATGGGAACACCTGTTTTGGTTTTTCGGCCACCCCGAAGTATATGTGATTTTGTTGCCCCCTTTGGGCATATTGGCCGAAATCATCAGTGTCAACAGCCGGAAGCCGCTTTTCGGATATAAATTTATTTTGGTTTTGACCTTGATAGCGGCGGTATTGTCCCTTATGGTTTGGGCGCACCATCAGTTTGTGGCGGGCATAGATCCGCGTGCCGCTACGGTGTTCAGTATTTTTACCATTATCATTTCGCTTCCGTTTGCCGGAGTTATTTTGGCTTACATAGCCACTCTTTGGAAAGGAAAATTGCGTTTGAACTTACCGATGAAATGGGCGTTGGGGGCCGTTGCCCTGTTTACGCTTTTGGGCGGATTTACGGGACTGCACCTCGGTGCGTCGGTATTTGATATTTACGCCCACGACACGTCTTTTGTAGTCGCGCACTTCCATTACACGCTTTTTCCTACGGTAATTTTCGGATCTTTTGCCGGGATTTATTATTGGTTCGGCAAGTTTACCGGTAGAGAAATGAATAAATTTTTGGGCAACCTGCACTTTTGGCTAACCTTTATTTTCTTTAACGGTTTTGCTTTTCCGTTGTTTTTGTTAGGACTTGCGGGACAACATCGTAGGATTGCCGATTACCGTCAATTTGATTTTTTGATGGAAGACCCGCTTCCGCTCTACAGAATTATTGCTACGGTAAGTGCCGTTATTTTGGTGTTAACGCAATTTATCTTCCTATACAATTTCATCTATTCGTTGAAAAAAGGCAAAAAAGTGCAAGACGACAATCCGTGGGAAGCCAATACGTTGGAATGGCAAACGGCTTCACCGCCGCCGCACGGTAATTTCGAGACGTACCCCGTGGTGTATCACGGTCCTTATGAATACAACCTGCCCGGACGGGATAAAGATTATTTACCTCAAAATGAAAAAATTTAGCTATGAATACGGGAATTTTAACCACCAAAATATCTTGGCGTGAAATACCGCAAGCCCGCCTGGCGATATGGGCGCTTATAGCCGGAGAATTTGTCATATTCGGCGGACTCATCGTCATGTATATCCTCAACAGGATGAAATACGAAAGCTGGGGCGAAATGGCCGAGCATACCAACGTAATTGCCGGAACCGTTAATACCTTGGTGTTGCTTACCAGTAGTTATTTCGTGGTCAAAGCCCACGAAGCGGCCGTCAAGAAGAATGCACGTGCCGTCAAAAAATGGATTTGGCTCACTATTATGTGTGCTTTGATTTTTCTGGGTATTAAAGCTTACGAATATACCCACGAGATTATGATGGGATACACCATGTCAAGTCCGGCTTTGCTGGAAGAAGGCAAGCATGTGGAAACGCTTTATTGGTCGTTCTATTACACTATGACAGGGCTACACGGGCTTCACGTTATAGCCGGAGCGTTGGCCTTGTATTTTGTAATGCGCAATGTAACCCGGACGGGCGAAAATTATCACCGCATCGAAGTGGCCGGATTGTATTGGCACATGGTGGATATTATTTGGATTTTTCTGTTTCCGCTCATTTACTTAATTCATTAAAACAACGGTATTATGAATACACAACAAACGCAAGGTTTGGAACACGAAATCAGAGTTCCGCTGGAAAACGATTATCACGGGCATCCCAATTACCTGAAGGTTTACATCATTCTGTTGATTTTATTTGCCTTGACGGTTTTTGCATCCTTAATTCCCAATCCGTTGGTCGTTTTTGCCGTAGTTTTCGGTATATCGATTATCAAAGGCACAATGGTTTTGTTGTATTTCATGCACCTGAAGTGGGAGCCTAACTTGATTTGGATTATGTTAGTGTTGGCTTTATTGACTTTGTTTTTCCTCTTGATAGGATTGTATCCCGATATGGTGCCGGTGGAAAATTATCTCGTTCCCAAACCTTGATGCAGATGCCGGTTAGAAAGATGTCCGCACCCGTTTCGTATGAAAAACCCGCCGTTCCTTCGGGCGTATTGGCCGTAATTATGGTGATAATCGTCGAGGCGATGTTTTTCGGAGGTTTGATCAGCGCCTTTATCTTGGCCAAAGCCGGACGAATGGTTTGGCCGCCGGCCGATCAACCGCGTTTGCCGTTTTCCGTTACTTTCACCAATATGCTGGTTTTGCTGGCCTCGGCCGTATTGATGTGGCTTTACATCAAAAACGTGCATCGTAAAAGTTATTTGATACGGACGATGATTTTGGGCGGGATTTTCTTTCTCGTTCAAGGGTTTGAATGGATAAGAATTTTACTGTTCGGCATCCAAACCGGTGAAGGATTGTTCACTTCCTTTTTCTACACGCTTATCGGTTTGCACGGCCTGCACGTATTGGCGGGTTTGTTAGGCTTGGGTTATGTTTTTAAGCACTATTCCGTAGAAGCAAAACGAAAGGAATACGCCTTGGCGGCAGGATTGTTTTGGTTTTTTGTGGTAGCCCTCTGGCCCGTGTTATATGTAATGATTTATTCGGATTGATACGATGAAAAACAAACTTGCTTACCTTGTTGTGTTTTTTATATTGTTTTCGGAATATGCCGATGCTTGCACGGGGTGTAACAGGGAATTTACCGCCGAAGAAAGACAGGCATACATCCTGGCAACCGTCATGCTCATTACACTTCCCTTCGGTATCGGATATTTGGTTTACAAATTTATTTTCAAGCAATATAAATCATGAAGCCGATAGCATGGGTTTTATTGTTTTTGATGTTACCGAGCATTCATTTTTCCTGCAGCCGGAAACCGTCCGGAAAGCTTCCCGTATTGTCCAAATTTGAAGTAATCGAAGGCGATACTGTATATCAAAAGATTGCCTCATTTAAGTTTCTTACGCAAGACAGTGTCTATTTTTCCAGTGAAAAATTGCAAGGCAAACCGCACGTGGCCTATTTTTTCTTTACTTCCTGCCCGGGTATTTGTCCCGTACTGACTTCCCAAATGAAACGTTTGCAAGACATGACCGCCGACATCAAATCCCGTTATCAAATCGTGGGATTTACCGTTGATCCCGACCGCGATACTCCCTTCAAATTGCGCGAATACGCCCGGCACTACCGGGTGGATTTGTCTCACTGGACCTTTCTCACCGGAAAGGAAAGCGAATTGCACCACGTGGGCAATCGTTCTTATTACGTGGCGATGCAGCGCGACAGTACCGAACCCGGCGGTTTTTTACATTCCGGGAGGTTTATTCTGGTGGATAAAGACGGATTGATACGGGGCTATTACGACGGGACCAATGCCAATGATGTGGACCGGCTCAAGAAAGACCTATATCTTTTATTGGAAGAATGATGCAAGATCAAGCACGTAAACAAGTGGTATTATGGTTGTCGGCGGGACTTTTGATGGTGCTGATGATCGTGGTGGTGGGCGGCATTACCCGGCTTACGCATTCCGGTTTGTCTATTGTTACATGGCAACCCGTAAAAGGTGTTTTGCCGCCATTGAACGAAGCGCAATGGCATGAAGCTTTCGAGGCTTACAAGCAAATTCCCCAGTACAAAAAAGTGCATCATTATTTTACGTTGGAAGATTTTAAAAAAATCTACTTTTGGGAATATTTTCACCGTATCCTCGGCCGCTTGCTCGGCGTGGTTTTCTTCGTTTTCTTTACGTATTTTGTTCTTACCCGGAAAATACGTACTACCGCTTTGTTTGTTCGATTGTCCGTAATTTTTTTGCTGGGCGGTTTGCAAGGCATTGCCGGATGGTATATGGTAAGTAGCGGTTTGGTTGAAAATACAAGTGTGGATCACGTCCGCTTGGCCATCCATCTGTCTTTAGCCATGATTATTACGGGAACTATTTTTTGGACTATTTTGGAACTACGTTATCCTGTCAACGAATATCATTTCGTCAAGTTGTTTAAAGCCACCCGGTGGCTTTTAGCCCTTGTAGTAGTTCAGATTATTTACGGCGCATTAACCGCCGGATTGAAGGCGGGCTACATCTTTCCCACTTATCCCTTGATGGGTACCAAATGGTTGCCCGATATCATTGTGGAAATTTTCAGGCGTGAAGGTTTGGTAAGTTTGTTCGATTTTCCCGCTACGGTGCAGTTTATCCACCGCTGGCTGGGGTTGGTTATTTCGTTGATGATTATTTATTATTTTTTGAAGTTCGGAAAACAATTGCCCGAAAAATTGCGTTTTTTACTTCATTTGAGTGTTGTGTTGGTTACCACACAATTTTTTTTGGGCGTTTATACCCTGGTTTATAAAGTGCCCATACCACTGGCCGCATTACATCAAACCAATGCATTTTTGCTGTTCATCAACCTGTTGGCCGTCTTATATTTTTCCCGGAATCGTCAAACCCGTTTGCTGTAAGTCGGGTTAACTCCCAGTCGAAATGCGTGCGGAGAAAAAAATCCGTATAAAAATCGTAATTTCGTAAAAAAATCAAAAACCTTGGCCAAAACGGAGAAACGCACGCCTTTAATGCAACAATATTACAGCATCAAGAAAAAATACCCCGATGCATTGTTGCTATTCAGAGTGGGTGATTTCTACGAAACATTCGGTGAAGATGCCGTCAAAACCGCCAACATTTTAGGTATTGTATTGACCAAACGCGGCAACGGGAGCGAAGCGGAAACCGCATTGGCGGGCTTTCCTTATCATGCACTCAACACTTATTTGCCCAAATTGGTGAGGGCGGGGATGCGCGTGGCCATCTGCGAGCAATTGGAAGACCCCAAAAAAGCCAAAAAAATCGTCAAACGCGGTGTCACCGAAGTCATCACGCCGGGATTGGCTTATAACGAAGAAGTCCTTGATAAGGATAAGAACAATTTTCTGGCCTCGGTTTACATCGGAAAAAAACAAACCGGATTGGCTTTGCTCGACGTAAGCACGGGCGAATTTTTCGTAGCCCAAGGTCATAACGAATACATCGGAAAACTTTTGAACGATTTTTCTCCCAAAGAAATCATCTTTTCCCGTCAAGACAAAAAACTTTTTGAAAAATCTTTCGGCGAAACTTATTACACTTACCCCCTCGACGAGTGGGTTTTTCAACTCGATTATGCGTTGGAATTGCTTTTGGAAAAATTTCAAACGGCCTCGCTCAAGGGGTTCGGCATTCAGGATATGGACGAAGCCGTCATTGCCGCCGGAGCCGTTTTGCATTACTTAAAACAAAACCTGAACGACCGAATCGACCACGTGCGCCGGATTCAACGTTTGGTCAACGACCGCTTCGTTTGGATGGACCGTTTTACGGTGCGTAATTTGGAACTGACGGAGAGCCCGTACGGCAAAGAAGCCACACTGCTCGGTATTTTGGACAAAACCCTTACGCCGATGGGCGGACGACTCATCCGGCGGTGGATTATGTTCCCGCTAAAAGATTTAAAGGAAATCAACCGGAGATTAGACACCGTGGAAGCATTGGTGAAAGACGACAGGGTGCGCGAGCATGTGGCGGGACACCTCAAATCTTTAGGTGACCTGGAACGCGTGCTTTCGCGAATCGTTACGGGAAAAGCCAATCCAAGAGAAGTGTTGCAACTGCTCAGGGCGTTGAAAAATACAGTGCCCATCAAAGAAAATTTATTGTCCGCCGGACAAGCCTTGAAAGAACTCGGTAAGGCTTTGCATAAACTCGAGGATTTGCAAACCCTCATCGAAAACACATTAACCGCCGATCCGCCCGTCAATCTCAATAAAGGCGGCGTCATTGCCCCAGGAGTTTCGGAACAATTGGACGAACTGCGCAGCATCAGCAGTAATGCCCAATCCGTTTTGGAAGATATTTTACGCCGGGAGACGGAACGAACCGGAATTCAGTCGTTGAAAATCGGATTTAACAACGTTTTCGGATATTATCTCGAAGTGCGGAATAAATACAAAGAACACGTACCGCCCGAATGGATACGCAAACAAACATTGACGGCATCCGAAAGGTATATCACACCGGAACTTAAAGAATTGGAAGCCAAAATATTGGGCGCCGAAGAACAAATTTTAGCTTTGGAACAACAACTATACGCCGAACTCCTCGAGCAAATCAAAACTTATATCACGCCGGTGCAGGAAAATGCATCGGTTTTGGCCCGTTTGGACGTGTTGCTTTCCTTTGCCCGAACCGCCATCAAAAATTACTACGTGCGGCCCGAACTTAATGAAACCCATGCACTCGACATTAAAGAAGGAAGGCATCCCGTGATTGAAAAACATCTTCCGGAAGACGAAACTTATGTGGCCAACGATGTGTATCTCGACAGGGAACGACAGCAAATTCTTATTATTACCGGTCCGAATATGTCGGGGAAATCGGCTTTTTTACGGCAAACGGCGCTTATCGTGTTGATGGCGCAAACCGGGAGTTTTATTCCCGCTCAATCGGCCCGAATCGGATTGGTGGATAAGATATTTACGCGTGTAGGCGCCAGCGATAACATTGCCATGGGCGAATCGACCTTTATGGTGGAGATGAACGAAACGGCAAGTATCCTTAATAATCTTTCGGAACGGAGTTTGATTTTACTCGACGAAATCGGGCGGGGAACAAGTACTTACGACGGCATTTCCATCGCTTGGGCTATTGCCGAATATTTGCACGAACATCCTACACGCCCCAAAACCTTATTTGCCACGCATTATCACGAGCTGAACGAAATGGAAAGCTTGTTTGAACGGATAAAAAACTATCACGTGAGTGTGAAAGAGCATCAAGACCGCATTATATTTGTTCGAAAACTGGAACGCGGCGGCAGCGAACACAGTTTCGGGATTCACGTGGCCAAGCTGGCGGGCATGCCCGCTTATGTGATTAACCGTTCGGAGAAGATGCTCAAAAAACTCGAGGCTTCGGGACGAAAAGAAGAAGACAAAGAAAAAATCAAGCGGCAAGACCCCGTTCAGTTGAGTTTTTTTCAATTGGACGATCCGCTTTTGGAGGAAATACGTGATTTAATCATTCAAACCGATATTAACAATTTGCGTCCGGTGGAAGCATTGAACCTGTTGGATGAGATAAAAAACAAACTGGTAAAAAAATAAGTTATGAAAAAACGATTTTTATGGACATTAATACTCATCGGAATTTTGAGTGCGTGTGAAAAAACAAATCAAAAATCAACAGAAAATCTGCAACCGGTTGAAGAAAAAACGGTAGAGAAAGAAGAGTCGGCACTGCGCTATAAAATGTTTAAAGCCGAGGATGCTCAAGTGGGGCAAGTGGCCAACTTGTTCAAAGATTTTTTGGAAGAAGAAGGGATGTATTATCCGCGCTTTTTGGACTTTCAAGCGGCGGCCCAAATCGATAATGTGGAATTTCCGATGAAGCCCGCCGTATTGGTTATTTTCGGTCATCCGAAAGAAATGGGTGTGTTGATCCGGGAAAATCCCGAAGCCGCCGTCGATTTGCCGTTTAGAATTTTGATTTATGAAAATGAAGAAGGCGAAGTTTGGGTGATGTATAAAGATTTCGAAGCTTTCAAAAAGCAATTCTTTCTGACCGACAATGATAACATTATTCCGAAATATGAAAAGTTGTTGGACGGATTTGAAGAAAAATTGCCGGCTTACCTGAACAAAATCAAACAAAGACAAGCTTCCGAATGAAATCGTTGAAGAAAAAATTAGTTGCTAAGGGTTATGTTCCCGTCAGGCTCAAGATGCTGAACGTTCCGGATCTTAGTTCGAGTTTTCATTTGTTGGTGCGTGTCAAGCTTAACGGGCGCAAGGGAAATTTCATTCTCGACACGGGTGCTTCCACCACCGTGGTGGATTTGTCGAAAGCCGAAAAGTTCAAAATCAAGGTTCCTGAAGTTCAACCCGAAATGATGGCATTCGGCGCTTCGCCCGAGGAGTTGGAGGTGGAATTTTCCGGAGGAAACAAGATTAGGATAAAAAAGTGGAAGGGGGGTAAATTTCCCGTATTGTTGATGAATATCAGTCATATTCGTGAGGCTATGCAATTACACGAGGTGGAGGTGGACGGAATTTTGGGTGCCGACGTGTTGATTGCGGGCAAAGCCGTTTTGGATTACGGAGCCGGGTATCTTTATCTGAAGAAAACAAAGAAATGAATATAAGGAAGATAGGTGCATTGACGCTGACCCTTGCGGGAACGTATGTGGCGTTTCAAAATTTCTTTTTTGCCTTCACCGGCGGTTTGAAGCCGGTGCAACGGATGTATTATGTGGTTTTGGGTATTGCCGTTTTGTTTTTGAGTGCGGGAGCATTTTACGTGTTTAAGAAAGAAAAATAGAAGAAGCCTTGTTTTTGAGCATCGTCATCGCCACCTATAACCGGAGCCGGCATTTGAAAGATTCTTTGGAAGCTTGGGCGGAGCAAGATTTTCCGAAGGAAGATTTTGAAATCATCGTGGTGAACA
>JAMONI010000172.1 GCA_027065935.1 Flavobacteriales bacterium
GACAAAACCGTTCCCTATGCCGTGGAAAAAGCCATTCCGCAAATTGAAGCCCTTACCGGAGCCGTTGTGGACAAACTCAAAAAAGGAGGTAGGTTGTTCTACATAGGTGCGGGAACAAGCGGACGCCTGGGCATAGTGGATGCATCCGAATTACCGCCTACTTTCGGCGTGGAAGACGATCTGGCCATCGCCCTTATTGCAGGCGGTGACAGAGCCATACGAAAAGCCGTGGAAGAAGCCGAAGACTCCTACGAACAGGGATGGGAAGATTTAAAAAAACATAATATTAATCCGCGGGATATTCTCATTGGAATCGCCGCTTCGGGAACAACCCCCTACGTGGTAGGTGCCGTAAAGAAAGCCCGTGAACACGGTATAACCACCGGTGCCATAACGATGAATCCGGGTAGCCCGTTAGCCTTGGCAGCCGAATATCCCGTCGTGGTTGTCGTAGGCCCCGAATTTGTAACGGGGAGTTCCAGAATGAAAGCCGGAACCGCCCAAAAACTCGTTCTCAACATGATTTCCACTACGGCGATGATTCAACTCGGTCGTGTCAAAGACAATAAAATGGTCGATATGCAACTGACCAACCGGAAACTGGTGGATCGCGGTACGAGAATGATCATGGAAGAAACCGGATTGGACTACGAAACCGCCAGGAACGAACTGCTCAAATGGGGTTCCGTGCGACGCGCCTTAAAAGAATTTTTCAACAAAACAAACCCTTGATAATCAACGATAACAATTAATATTGCTCATGAAAAAACTGCTCTTGTTTTTTTGGCTCGTTAGCTCGCTGTCTGCCTGCGAATATTTCAAAAAAACACCCTCCGACAATGCCTCCGAAAATATCGGCCGGGTGCTGGACAGTCTGAAGCAACAATACGCTCCCGACGCCCGGGATCACGTATGGGAAATTACTTTTACCCGGAAAGATAACCGGGTGGTTCTTCAAGGCGCAACCGACCTTCCCGAAGCTAAACAAGCCTTGCTTGCTTGGTTTAAATCAAAGAAAATCGACGTTGCGGAACACATCAAATTGTTGCCCGAAGAAAAGTTTAAAACAAGCAAAGCCGTTGTCAGACTTTCGGTAGCCAATGTACGCACCAACCCCAAGCATTCGGCCGAATTGGCCACACAATTGTTCATGGGAATGCCGGTGGATATTTTGGAATTTAAAGACGGATTTTACCGTATCCGGACCACTTGCGGTTATTTGGGATGGACCGAACCCGCTTCCCTCACGCTTCTCGACAACAAATCCTTTGAAGCTTGGTTGCGTAAACCCAAAATTATCGTGCAAAGCGCCCACACCAAAATTTTGTCCGAACCCCGTCCCGGCGCCCGGCAGCTAAGTGATGCGGTGCAAAACGACGTGATGGGCATCCTCGAAAGCGGAGATTTTTTCCACAAAGTGGAACTTCCCGACAAACGCACCGGTTACATCCCGGCCGAGCATTGCGTATTATTAGACGAGTGGCATTTTATAAATACCAAATTGTTTGATATTCAAGACCTTATTCAGGTGGCCCGAACCGAATATCTCGGAACGCCTTACCTGTGGGGCGGTACTTCTGCCAAAGCGTCCGATTGTAGCGGGTTTACCAAAAGTTTGTTTCATAATTTCGGCATACTGCTTCCGCGTGATGCCTCACAGCAATATCAAGTGGGCAAGGCGATCGAATTGGATGAGGAATTGACTCGTCTGCAACCGGGCGACCTGTTGTTTTTCGGTAAAAAAGAAAAAGAAAAACCAAAAATCACCCATGTAGCCTTGTATATAGGTAACGGAAGGATTATTCACGCTACGGGTGAGGTTAAAGAAGAAAGTTTGCTTCCTTCGGACAGCTTATACAATGACGCCCGAAGAAAAAGTTTGCTTGCCGCCAAGCGTATTTTGGGGTATTACGACCGCCCCCTGTATCCCTATTATTCGACGGGTAAGGCGGAGTAAAACTTATTTTTTTTCCTCGTTCGTATAAGCTTCAACGGGTGCGCAAGTGCAATGCAAGTGGCGGTCGCCGTAAGCATCGTCGATGCGTGCCACCGTCGGCCAAAATTTCCGTTCGGCAATCCAATCCAACGGGAAAGCGGCTTTTTTTCGGGAGTATGTATGAAACCATACGTCGGCGGTGAGTATTTCAAGGGTGTGAGGAGCGTTGACCAACGGATTATCGGTTAAGGACTTTTCGTCAATTCGCTTGATTTCATCGTAAATACTCCGCATCGCTTCAACAAATCGATCCAGTTCGGCCTTACTTTCGCTTTCGGACGGTTCTATCATTAGCGTTTCCGGTACGGGAAAAGAAACCGTTGGTGCGTGAAAACCGTAATCCATCAAACGTTTGGCCACATCCACAACCCGGATACCTTTATCTTTGAACGGACGCACATCGGCAATAAATTCGTGCGCCACCCGTCCCGATTCTCCTTTATACAAAGTGGGGAAATAAGGGTTGAGCTTTGTTTCCAGATAGTTGGCGTTTAAAATGGCTATTTCGGCCGATTTTTTCAAACCTTCGGCGCCGGACATTAATA
>JAMONI010000173.1 GCA_027065935.1 Flavobacteriales bacterium
GATTGGACTTTCATTCCATGCGTGAAGATACCTACTTTGTTTTCGACGAATCGTTCCGGACAAAACTGAAAGATTTCAAGCGAATATACACGGCCGCCATCGACCGGCATGTTTATCCTTTTCAAACGGCTTACGAACCCACGCCGATGAGCGAACCCTATGCCAAAACATGGTTTTACGTGCAATTTAAAGCCGAAAGCATCATCTATGAAGTGGGCGACGAAACGCCCCGGGACATCATTCGCAACAAAGCCAAAGCCGCTGCAGCGGAATTGTTGATCTTATTGCCTCGATTTATAAAATAACATAATGAGTTTTCTTTACGTCAAATCAAGTGATTCCCGTTTACTTTCCCGAGCCAAAGAATTGTTCCGGGACGAATATAACGCCTGCCGGGAATTGCCTCCCGGAAAACTTATTTTTTACGATAAAAACAAAACTTTTCATCATTCGGACAATACTAATGCCATGGTTATGGCCGGGCGGATATTATATGACAAAATGGATGAAGAGGTTAGTAAAAAACAGTTTATAAACGATATTATTGCGGAAAATTGGCCTTTACCGGACAAAGCGAGCGGATTTTTTTCGGGCTTTCTGACTTCGGGCGACAAAGATTATATTTTTAATGATGCGGTGGGTGTTTATCATTTGTATTATTACCTCGGAAAGGATACGGTGATTGTTTCCTTTAATCTTTTCCCCGTTTACCGGCTATTGGAGTTGTCTGTAAATAACGCATCCGTTGTGCTACAATCCATTAGTCCTTTTATCGAATACGGCAAAATGACCGTGCTGGAAGGTGTCTATCGCCTAATGCCCGGTGAAATGTTGCTTTTGGAAAATTATCAAATAAAAGAAAAAAAATACGATATCACCATTAAAGAACGCGACGACAAACCGGATGATAACATGGCGGAAGAACTGGTGGATTTAATCAACCGGGAAACCGGAAAATTATACCGTGATAAAGAAATAATTCTTCCCTTAAGTGCCGGTATTGACAGCCGGGTTATTCTAATGGCTTTGTTGGCCAACAATATCCCCTTTAAAGCGGTTAATTACGGCATACCCGGTACCATTGAAACCG
Organism: Flavobacteriales bacterium; assembly: GCA_027065935.1. Lineage (GTDB taxonomy): Bacteria > Bacteroidota > Bacteroidia > Flavobacteriales > Flavobacteriaceae > JAADED01. The sequence goes on from JAMONI010000173.1 coordinate 1,091, forward strand.
ATTTGGCGCTAAAATTATCGAAAAAATTCGGATTTACGCTGGAAATAGTGGATCCCACACCCCATCTTTTTCCGCCTAAAGAGGTAACGGAAGATATCATCAAAAAGACGGATTCATTGTTTGTTAATTTGTGGCACGGGATTTTATTAAAAAAAGACGGTGATGAGAACAAATTTTTCCTGTTAGGTGACATGCTGGACATCCTTCGGGCAAAGGGGATAAAATCCATGAAAACAAGAAAATTCCGGACCCGGTATTACATCAAAAAAGCCCTTTTCGGCTATGAGCATCCCTACACGCCGTTTTCGGAAATGGGTGTAAAACAATTTCAGGAAGAGAAAATTGACGCTTTTATAATAAAAGCCCGAAAGGTGTTTTCCCATTTCGATTTTACCGGAAAAGAGCAAGAAAAAATTATTGAGAAAATAAAAGAAGATTTTCAAGTTTTATTTAAACATTTGGAAAAATATCATTTTGAAACTTTGGAGTCTTACGAGGAATTATTTTCCGTTTTCACCGCAGGAAGAATCAATATGGGGCGTCAATTGAATTTGTTGATGTATAAATACAGGGCCGAAATACCTTTGAGCAATATACGTATTTTGCGCAAGGTATTAAATATCAGTCCGAAATATAGATATGCGGATGAATTGACCACGAAAATGTTTAAAACCGAATCATGGAAAAAAGGCGGAAAAATTCCTACCAATCAAAATCCGTTTTTTGCTTATAACGCCCCCTTTTATATGATGATGTCGGGTTGGTTTTTGCGCTCCAAAACCGATTATTTTCTTACCAAACTATCCGTATTAACTAAAGGAAAATGGAAAAAGAAACGTTTGTTTCCCACCTATGACTTTAAAAAGTCCTATGAGTTTCCCGGAGCCGATGAGCGTTTTAAAACCTATTTTCAAAACGGAAACGGATATGATTTTACCTTTTTAACGGATTTATTCGAACAGCGAAAAACAGGAGAAAAATGGCCCTTGAGCCCTATAGATATGATGCCCTTTGTTCAATCGGCTTTTTGGCTCAACCGGACAAGCCGTCGAAAAAAAAAGTCAAAATGATAAAATCCGTATGAAAGTGCTTCACCTAATCGACAGTTTGCGCACCGGCGGTGCCGAAATGCTGGCCGTCAACACGGCGGACGGACTCAACCGCAAAGAAATTGAAACATATTTGGTATCCACCAGGGCAGAAGGCCCATTGAAAAAACGGTGGCAACATCCCGATAAATATCTTTTTTTACACAAAAAATCAACACTGGATCCGGTGGCATTTTGGAAACTTTATCGATTCATACTAAAAAATAATGTTGATATCATTCATGCCCACACCAACTCGTATTTTATGGCTTCGATTATGAAAATATTTCGCCCTTCCCTCAAGGTGGTGTGGCATAACCATACGGGAAAAAATACGGAATTAAGCGGAAAA
>JAMONI010000174.1 GCA_027065935.1 Flavobacteriales bacterium
CCCAAAAGTCGTGGTTTACCGATAGAATCGTTCGTTCGTAATCGGGCGTAATGCTATAAGAAGCTTGAAAAAAACGGTAACCTTTATGGTCCAACACGTGGTTCATGTAAATGCGATAATCAAACGTGGTATCCCGGTCGAGTACGGTGATTTCGCTGGCATAGGATTTGGGGCTTTGCGACCCCGGATAATATTCGATTTGAAAATCCCTTAGTTTGATTGAAAAAGGCAATTCGATACGTTTGGGGCCGTAGAACATCACAAAGTTCAAATCATTTAACCTGAAAATGTATGGATTTCCTTCGTAATATTGTCCGCCCGTGAGGTCCACTACCGTTTCTTTATCGCCAGCTTTTACATTGAATCGAACCAAATGCCACGGATTTTCGTCGGCATTGCCGGGGGTGTAAAAAACTTTTCCACGTTCGGGGTGTCTGGGTACCACGAAACCTATCATGTCGAATTCGTAAAGCGCCCCGGTTTTAAAATCATAAATCGAGTCGCGAAGTAAAATTCCCGTTTCGCCGGTCTTCATCACTTGATACCGGCCGGGGATGTTGGTTTTGATTTTTAACACGCCTTCTTCGTCTTCAAAAATATTAACGCCTCCACGCAATGTGTCGTTATAGGAAACATAAATACCGTTGAGTAGCAAACCGTTTCCATCTTCCACAAAACGTGATTTTCGGACGCCCGTAACGGATTCCACCAGTTCCAAATATTTTTTTCCGGAAGGGCCGGGTTCAAAAACTTTTTTGGCATTGGGAACAAATTCAATCAATTCCACTTCCACCGGCACCACACTATCGGGAGTTATTTGAAATTCGGTAGCAAAATGCAATTTATTTTTACCTAATTTCGACAATTGCAAACGCTTGTATATCGGATTTTTTTGTTTTTTTCCGTCGTCGATACGAAGCATCAAATAATTGCGTTCGCTTAATAAAATATTGGTGGTTTCGCCCTCGATGATAGGCATTTGACCTTCATAACCGATATATCGCGTAATGAACGCACCGAACAGTATCAAAACAAAAGCCGAGTGAAAAACCAGAGAATGCCACTTTTCTTTTCTATAAAGCTTAAATCTGATGATGTTTCCTGTCAGGTTAATCACTCCCAAAAGCATAATCAATTCAAACCACCAAGCTTCATAAATGAGTTTGCGGGCGGTTTCGGTTCCGAAATCATTTTCGACAAAAGTGGCCGCCGCCATAGCCAACGCGTAAATAACAAAAAGAAACGCCATAGTGTGAGTGGACACGAGAAAGCGGTAGATGTTGCGAACAAAACTTTGTGACGACATATTAAGACTTTACCGTTGACTGCAAAAATATATCTAATATTTGGATTATAAATAAGATTTTACATATATTTATCATTTAAACCGAAACAGCATGGGTGATTTCAATGTAACCAAGGCCAATTCTCCCGAAGAAATAGCCAAATTTACCAAGTATTTGCTACGGGACGTGCAAGCATTGGAATATATGTTGCAAAACGATTGGTTTGAAAAAGGCGACACGCACATCGGGGCCGAACAGGAATTTTGTTTGGTGGACAAAAACTTCAAACCCTTCCCCGAAAATCTGGAGATTATCGCCGACTGCCGGATGGATAATTTGAGTCCCGAATTGGCCAAGTTCAATTTGGAAACCAACGTCACGCCCCGAAAATTCGAAGGCAAGGCCCTGAGTCTGATGGAAAAAGAAATCGCCGGCGACTTGAATAAAGTGCGAAAAGTAGCCAAAAAGCACGGCGCCGATATCATTTTGACCGGTATTCTACCCACCGTACGGAAATTCGACATCGAAAGCGAAAACATCACCCCTATTCCCCGCTATTTTGCCCTGATGGATGCGCTGAGAGAAATGCGTGGCGAAGAGTTTATCATCAATATCACCGGTATCGACGAGCTGAACATGAAAGTGGAAAGCGGACTGATCGAAGCGGCCAACACCGGATTTCAAGTACACCTGCAAGTTAACCCAGAAAATTTTGCCAAACGCTACAACATCGCCCAAGCCATTGCCGGCATCGTGATGGCACCGGCGGTCAACGCACCCCTGTTGTTCGGCAAACGGCTGTGGAAAGAAACAAGAATCGCCCTGTTCCAACAAGCCATCGATACCCGTGTAAGCAGTGAACACATACGCGACCGGCATCCGAGAGTTACCTTCGGTACGCGTTGGGTGGACGATTCCATTCTGGACATTTACAAAGAAGATATTATTCGATATCGGGTACTGCTGGGTGCGGAAATTCCCCACGACAGCCTGGAATACGTCAAACAAGGCAAAGTACCGGTACTCAAAGCGCTGACCGTGCATAACTCCACCATCTACCGGTGGAACCGCCCCGTGTACGGTATTTCGCCCAACGGCAAACCGCATTTGCGCATTGAAGCACGCATGTTTCCCGCCGGCCCCAGCATTATCGACGAAATGGCCAACGCCGCCTTCTGGCTCGGCTTAATGGACGGATTTTTCAATAGCATCGATGACGTAAGGAAATACATAA
>JAMONI010000175.1 GCA_027065935.1 Flavobacteriales bacterium
GAAATCATTTCGGGTTTCTGCAGACCGTAATCTTTCAAAGGGTCTTCCGCTTCCAGAAGAACGGCAATTTTCTTTTTGGAATGTGTTTTCTTCAGGCTGACTGTGTTGGGTACGTTCAAGCTCGAATATTTGTCCAAAAAATATTGTCCGTCATAGCTCAACAAAACCTTGTGCGTGCCGTCTTCCGGAGTCAAACGGGTTTGGTAGCCCGACTTGATTTTAACGCGAAACAAATGGGTTTGGCGCGGGTCCGTACCCGTTCCGGTGAAGTAAACGTATTTGCCGTCGGACGAAAAACCTTTGATGTTTTTTGTCACCCAGCGGTTTTTGGTAAGTTGGCGAATCAATTGCCCGTTAGAGGCATCATACAAATACAAATTCATAAATCCGTCGCGTTCGGAAAGCCACACGAACCGGTCGGTTCCCGGCACAAAGTAAGCGGGATGTTCGGGTTCGACCCATTTTTCGTTTTCTTCTTCAAACAAAGTCCGGACAAAACTACCGTCGCTCACTTTGTATTTGTTGAACCACATATGATTTTGGTCCCGGTTTACTTCGGCCAAGTAAACGAATTTTTCGTTAGGTCCCCAAGTTAAGTTGGTCGCATAATGATTTTTTCCGGCTTTATCGAATAATTGCAAATAGACCGTTTTTCCGGTTCGGGTATCGTAAATGCCGACGGCGGGTTTTTCACTTCCCCGACCTATCATCGGATATTTGATGTTTTTCAGAGAAGCGGGGGTTGTGTTGATATCCACTAACGGGTAAGTTTCCACATCGGTTTCGTCTTTTTGGTAAAAAGCCAAATAACGTCCCGAAGGCGACCAAAACGTACCTTTGGTAATTCCGAATTCCGAACGCGCAATGGCTTGTCCGCTTACGATATTCTTATCTTCGTTAACCGCAACGGGTATTCGGGCCTCCGTTTCGGTGGCTATGTATAAATTATTGTCGATGGTATATGCCACACTCAAATTTTTCAGGTTGACATCGTGATTGCCGGCCTTTGCAGGGGTTTTGACCGACTTGGCGGTTTCGTTTTGATAGTCGAAGAATATGAAACTGCTGTCTTTTTGAAATACCAAATATTCGGATGAAAAGTCGAGTACGTAAGGCAGGTTTTTAAGGTTGCCCGCTGCCGTGTTCAAATGATTTTTATCGATAATTTTTACGGTCTTGTTATCCGTATTCTTAATGATAATCCTATCTCCTTGCCTGTAAAGAAAGAGATTAACGTCATCGGCCCATTGCAAATTGGTCAATTGTTCGGGATACAATCCTTTCCACCAACCGAATACGGCATCTTCAAGCGTCAGTGTTTTGCGTTCCTGTGCAATGAAGTTCGACAAGGTAAAAAAAAGCAGAACAAGTGAAAAGATTTTTCTCATTGTAATCGGATTTTGCACACAAAGTTAATGAAAAGAATAATTGTCGAGATTTTTCCAACATAATCACCTGATAACCAATAGCTTAAATTTTATTCATCTATTTTCTTTGGCAGATAGGCATTTTTGTATATATTATCCGGCGTAAAACCAAAACAATAAAAAATGAAAATCAAAGAATTATTTTGCAGTGTAGTGGATTTCACGCCCGAAGAGATGGAAGAAATAGAGTCGCACTTCATTCCGTGCCGATTTAAAAAAGGTACGTACATCAAGAAAGAGGGCGATATTTGGCGTCATGTTTACTTCTTGCGCAGCGGTATAGTCCGTACTTTTTTTATTGACACGGACGGTAAGGATTTTACGTGGTTGATTCACTACAACGGCGAGTATGCCAACGAAAAATACGTTTTTGTAGTGGATTTTGCGAGTTTCATTATGCAAGAACCGTCGAAATTTTATGCCGAAGTTTTAGAAGACGTGGAAGCGTACGCCATCAGTTACGAGACGGTTCGGCAATTGGAGAACAAATCGGTTAATTTCCTGAAATTTACCAAAATCATGGCCGAATTGGCCTATTACCACAAGCACGTACGAACACTTTCACTCTTGACAGAATCGGCCGAAGAGCGCTATCACCGTATGTTGCAGGAAAATCCTTCCTTGTTCCAAATGGTACCTTTATACTACATTGCGTCGTATTTGGGTATTACGCCGCAGTCACTCAGTCGCATTAGAAAAAAATATGCGACTATGAACAAAAGTTAATGTAATTCGCACTTACAAGGCGCAACTTTGTATGCATAAAAATTCGAGTGACTATGATAACACAAACCGCACTGGTAACCGGTGCATCGGGAGGAATAGGAAAGGCGTTTGCCGAAGTGCTTGCCCGGAACGGTTTTCAGCTTATTTTAGTGGCTCGAAATGAAGAAAAATTAAACAAACTCGCAGGATATTTACACGAAAAATACGGCGTTCGGGTTGAAGTGATTGCCTTGGATTTGTCCGTTCCGGGCCACGCTTCATTGCTTTATTCGGAAGTAAAGAACAAAGACTTAGAACCGGATGTATTGATCAACAACGCCGGTTTCGGTGATGCGGGTTATTTTGTAGAGCAATCGTACAAGCGCATCGGTGATATGATCAAGCTCAACGTTTTGGCACTGACGGAACTCACCCATTTGTTCCTTAAGGATATGCGCAAGCGGGGAAGTGGAAAAATTCTCAACGTGGCTTCCACGGCCGCTTTTCAGCCCATGCCCCGTTTTGCCGTATATGCCGCCACAAAGGCCTACGTGCTTCATTTTACACAAGCCCTTCATTATGAAAACCGGGACACGAATATCCACATTACCGCTTTATGTCCGGGGCCTACGGACACGGCTTTCAAATCCGTTGCACGTTTGGAAGATTCCAAATTATTCGATCAACGAAATGTGATGACCCCTCAAGAGGTGGCCGAAGCCGGATTTCGGGCCTTGATGAAAAACCGGATGACCGTAATTCCGGGTATGCGCAACAAGCTGTTAGCCTTCCTTTCCGACATAACGCCTTGGCGTAAGTTATTGATGTACGTTTCATCCCGGTTGATGGGCAGTTAGCATCAAACTACGTTAAAACCGTTCGATAGGTTTTATTTACTACATTTGCATAAATATTTTTCGATTTATGCTGCCCTTCGACATACAGAGATTAAAATTCGACCCGGACAAAACCTTTTTTCTCATCGCCGGTCCCTGTGCGGTGGAAGGCGAAGAAATGTTGATGCGCATTGCCGAAGAGTTGGTGGAAATCACATCATATTTCAACATTCCTTTTATCCTGAAAGGCAGTTTTAAAAAAGCCAACCGCTCGCGCATAGACAGTTTTACCGGCATAGGAGACGAAAAGGCATTGAAAATATTAAGAAAAGCCGGAGAAAAATTCGACGTTCCCGTTTTGACGGATATTCACATCCCTTCCGATGCCGCAATGGCCGCCGAATATGTGGATATTTTGCAAATTCCGGCCTTTTTGGTTCGTCAAACGGACCTGGTAGTTGCAGCCGCCCGGACGGGAAAGCCGGTTAATTTGAAAAAAGCACAATTTATGAGTCCGGAAAGTATGCAATTTGCCGTTGAAAAAGTAAAACATACCGGAAATAACAAGGTCATGCTGACCGAACGCGGCAGTATGTTCGGTTATACGGATTTGGTCGTCGATTTTCGTTCGTTACCCGTAATGAGACAATATGCGCCGGTAGTATTGGACATTACGCATTCGTTACAACAACCCAATCAAAGTACCGGTGTTACGGGCGGACGTCCGCAATTAATTGAAACCATAGCCAAAGCTGGAGTGGCCGCCGGACTTGACGGTATTTTTTTGGAAACCCACTACAATCCTTCCGAAGCCAAATCCGATGCATCCAACATGCTTCCTTTGGCTCAAGTGGAAGCTTTGCTAAAAAAATTGCTTAGGATTCATGAAGCCGTTAAAGAAGCCTAACCGGATTCTCGTTTTCGTCATCGTATTACCCCTGTTCTTCATTGCCGGTAGTTTGTTATACTTGCCGTACGTAGTGGCCGAAGTGAAAAATCCCGTGGCGGCCTTGTTCAACGACAAATTATCTAAAATAGAGCGTCCCGATTTCAAAAAATTTCAATTGACGGGTAAGGAAATAAGCTTTATGACCGAAGACAGCTTGCGCATGTCGGCATATTTGATTTACGGTCAACAACCGGTTAAGGGAACCGTAATTGCCCTGCACGGATACAGGTCCAATAAAAATAAATATCTTTCCGTTGCCCGCTATTTCACGCAAGCGGGTTACCATTTTGCCGCCATCGACTTGCGCGGTCATAACCAAAGCGAAGGCGATTTTACCGGATTTTCTTACTACGAAAAAGCCGATGTATCGGCATTTATCTCGTATCTTGAAAACAACGAAAATATACACCCGCCTTTTATCTTATACGGACATTCCATAGGTGCCGCAACGGCTTTGGCGGTTGCTTCGGAAAACAAAAAAGTGTCGGCACTTGTACTCGAAAGCGTTTTTGCTTCGTTTGAAGATATCATTCCGAATTATATCGAGTTTTATACGGGAATAGCCATCGACAGTTTGCCCGCTCATGTTGAAAAACCCGTTTTTGATTTTTTAAAGATTCCCGCCGGTCAAATCAAGCCTGTGGCACAAGCCGAAAAGATAGAAGTACCCGTTTTGATTATCCACGGCCGGGACGATTGCAAAGTGCCTATAGCACAAGCCGAACGCATCTATGAAGTTATTCAAGCCCCCAAATCTTTTATCCGTATCGAGGGCGCAACGCACAATACCTTGTGGGAGACCGGCGGAGCGGATTATTTTAGACGTATCCTGTCATTTTTGGATAAACATTTGCAACAATCTCACTCTTCAGACTTTTCGTTATAAGCCGGCCGGTATTCCGGCACGATTTCTTTGAGGATGGCAACCGCCCTTTGCATATCCAGTTGTTGTACGGCCTTTTCAAGTTCGGCTATTTTATTTTCCAAAAATGCACAGTCGATTGAAGAGAGTTTGGACACGTAGAGTTTTTCGTGATCGGATTTTTCCACTTGCTCGCTGTCGGTAAGGAGTTCCTCGTAGATTTTTTCACCCGGTCGAAGTCCGGTAAACCGAATCTCGATGTCTTCGGGATATCTTTTGCCCGAGAGTCTGATCATTTTTACGGCCAAGTCGAATATTTTCACGGGTTCGCCCATATCAAACACGTATATTTGGCCTCCGCTACCGGTTTCGGCGGCTTTCAATACCAAGTGCGATGCTTCGGTGATGGTCATAAAATAACGGTTAATGTCTTTATGCGTTACGGTAACCGGTCCTCCTTTTTTGATTTGTCTTTTGAAAAAGTGAATCACCGATCCGTTAGACCCCAATACGTTGCCGAAACGGGTTACGATAAATTGGGTACGGTCGGATTTTTCCTGCATACACCGGGCTATCAGTTCGGCCACACGTTTGGTAGTTCCCATGATTCCGGTGGGATTTACCGCTTTGTCGGTGGAAATTTGGATGAATTTTTCCACCTTGTTTTCCATAGCGAAAGTCATCAGTTTTTTGGTTGCCAATATATTAACCGTAATGCCGTAGTAGGGATTTTTTTCCAACACGGGCACGTGTTTGTAAGCGGCGGCGTGAAAGATGATATCGGGCCGAAACCGGGCGAAACATTTTTCCATTTTGTCGTAATCCTGTATATCGGCCAGTATGGATTCGAAATTGACGTAACCCTTTTCGCTTAATTCTCTTTCGAGTTCGTATAAAGGCGTTTCGGCTTGATCGAAGAGATAAACTTTGGCGGGGTTGTAATATAAAAGTTGCCGTGCCAACTCGCTTCCTATGGAGCCTGCCGCCCCCGTAACCCAAATGACTTTTCCCGCAATGCTTTGTGCCAATTCACTGTCGTCGGGTTGAATGGGGGGGCGTTCCAAAAGGGCCTCCAAATCGAACTCCCTGATATCTTCGAGATGGAAAATATTGTCAATCCAACGTTCAGGCGGCGGAAGAGTTTTGATTTTTACCCCGGCGCTAACAAATACTTCGGTTTTATCCAAAAACTTAATAGGGTCGGCGACGTGTTGGGTAAAAATCACATAATCGATTTGCTCTTTTTGCAGAAAATCTTCGTCGATTTCGTCATAGGCCAGTATGGGTATCCCTTGCAACAAACGGCCTCCGTTATTTTTTTTATTATCCAAAAAACCCTTGAAAATATAATGACGGTTGATATCGTTTTTCAACAGCTCGAAAGTTTGAACGGCCGTATCGTCGGTGCCGTATATCAAAACATTGAGAGGTTTACCTTTTTGGCGGGCAAGCCGGTAATACAAGCTTTTGTAAACGGTCCGGGCGCCTGACATAAAAAGGCCTTGAAACATTGCCGACAGGAAAATAATCGAATAAGGAAAATTAAACAAATCGGGGAGCAACGATTCCCTAGATAAAAAGGTGAGTATCCATAAAATCATGGCAAGGGAAATGGACGAAAGCGTTATTTTTCTCAAATCGACCCATCCGGTGTGCCGTACCACACCTTTATAAGGCTTGAAAATCATGAACATAACAAAGCTCAAACCCAAAAAAATCAGGGATTGGTAAAATGTTCGACGGGCGTCAAAGGACATGGAAAAGTTAAAACGAACCAAGTAAGTAAACCAGAAGGCAATGTAACTGATGAACAGGTCTATAAGCAAAACAAGCCACCTGGGCGACGAAGTCATCAACATCCGGCGAAAAGGCAGCCAAAATTTCGTGCTTATATAATATTTTATCAGGTCAATACTTTTCAAACAATTTTTCTTTTTGAAGAATGAGATACAAAGTTACGAAGATTAACAACACCGCTCCGGTCCACAGAAACTGAATATACGTCTCCTTTTCCCAAAGCCGGAAATACAATATATATCCGTTTATCAAGCCTTGAAGTCCGGCATATAGCATGGCCACCCGGAGATGCGGCCATTGAAACCGGTCCACCAATTTTTGATACCAATGCCACCGGTGGGCTTGAAAAACGTTTTGTTTTTTTAACAATCTGAAAATTATGGTCATCGCACTATCCGTTCCGTAAACAGCCAACATCAAGAGCAAAACCGGTGTTTTTAGTTCTATCATAAATCGTGCCGAAATATAAAGCAACACGGCAGCCAGCGCCATACTCCCCACGTCGCCGGCGAACATCAAAGCTTTCGGCCTGAAATTAAAATATCCGAATACCGAAACCGATACCAACAAAAGCGGAAACAGTTGATCCGGAAGTAAATGAAACAATTCGTTTAAATACCAAAAACTCAACGTAAGAACAAGAGAATAAAACCCGGTGATTCCGTTGATACCATCCATAAAATTATAGGCGTTGACAAAACCTAAGGATACGATGACGGCCGTAATTTTGACGATAGGATGAAAATCCGCCTCCCATAAACCCGACGCATACAAAATCAACAGAACCGAAACCAATTGAAAAGGAAACCTCCGTTGGGGAGAAATGCCGAACTTGTCGTCAAAAAAGCCCAGCGCTCCCAACAACATAAATCCGGTTATAAATGAAACAAAATGAATGTCGGTCCCGTTCCAAACCATTTCCCATAGTCCCCATCCCAAAACGGCCAGAAAAATGATGATGCCTCCGCCCCGGATCGTCGGCTCACGGTGCGAACTCCTTTCATTAGGCGTATCGACAATGTTCTTTTTCCGTGCATAGTTCAAGTATAATTTGCCCGTTAGAAAAAGCATGAAAGCGATAGTCGAATATACCGCAAATTCATTCATCCCCGCAGATTTTTTCGGTTTTCATAAATGCAAAATCCGAACAACAAACGACGAAAGAGTTATCTGTCAAGCAATTATTACTTTGCGAGAAAAATAATGCCCGCAATCTGCGAACCGGAACTGCGTTTGACAACAAAAATATGTTCCATCCGGATTCCATTACGGTTATGTTGACAGCAAAAACCAAAACAATCCATCCCGTGCCGTACACCTTGGCAAAAAAAGGAAATTGATAGACCAACCAAGCCAACATAATGTGAATACCGATTAAAAGAAATTTTGTCAGCGACATAAGGATTAGCTTCGTAACAAATTTACGGATATTTAATCATTATGAAATAAAACGTATTAAAAAATAATTTTTGCACGATTTTTGTTAAACCTAAAACCAAAATACCAACGCCATGAGTTACGAAGCTACTGACATAAAGGCACTCAATGAAAAAATCAAAGAAGAAAGTGCATTTATCGACCTGTTGAAACGGGAAATTAACCGCGTTATTGTCGGACAGAATAAAATGATCGACCGGCTTCTGATAGCCCTTCTGGGCAAAGGGCATATTTTGCTCGAAGGTGTGCCCGGATTAGCCAAAACATTGGCCATCAAAACTTTAGCTGACGCTTTGGATGTTAGCTTTAGCCGTATTCAATTCACCCCGGACCTGCTTCCGGCCGACATTATCGGGACGCTAATCTACAACATGCAAGAAAATAAATTTGAAGTGAAAAAAGGCCCCGTATTCGCCAATTTCGTTTTGGCCGACGAAATCAACCGGGCGCCCGCCAAAGTACAATCCGCCTTGCTCGAAGCCATGCAAGAGCGTCAGGTGACCATCGGCGACCAAACCTTCAAACTCGAAGAACCTTTTATGGTTTTGGCCACCCAAAACCCTATCGAACAAGAAGGAACTTATCCCCTACCCGAGGCCCAAACCGACCGGTTTATGCTCAAAACCATCATCACTTATCCCGACCGGGAAGAAGAACGTCAAATCGTCAGGCTAAACGTGGATGAAAATTTCGGCAAAGTCAATAAAGTGGCGGGAAAAGACGAAATCCTCAACGCCCGGCGGGCCGTACGTGAAATTTACATCGACCCGAAAATCGAACAATACATTTTGGACATCGTCTTTGCCACGCGGTACCCGGAAAAATACGGGCTGGAAGATATCAAACCGCTTATTGCCTACGGCGCTTCACCGCGCGGAAGTATCAACCTGACCATCGCCTCCAAGGCCAATGCCTTTATCAACCGGCGAGGATTTGTCATCCCCGAAGACGTACTCAGCGTGGTCAACGACGTATTGCGCCACCGTATCGGACTTACTTACGAAGCCGAAGCCGAGAACGTAACCACGGAAGATATCATCAACAAAATCGTAGGGAAGATTGCGGTTCCTTAAAACGGATTTGGGATTTAGGATTTGGGATTTTTATATATAACATTTAATTAAAATCATCTATTTCTCATTTCCCAAATCCTAATTCCCAAGTCCTAAATCCAACACCTATGAACACAAAAGAATTACTCAAAAAAGTTCGTAAAATCGAAATAAAGACCCGGAAACTTTCGGATAACATTTTTTCGGGCGAATATCATTCCAAGTTCAAAGGCAAGGGAATGACTTTCTCCGAAGTGCGTCCCTATACCTACGGCGACGATATCCGAAACATCGACTGGAACGTAACGGCCCGCAACCGCAAACCTTTCGTGAAAATTTTTGAAGAAGAACGCGAACTCACCGTAATGTTGGCCATCGACATTTCCGGCTCGGAAAATTTCGGCACCAAATATCAACTCAAGCGTGAAACCATCACCGAAATTGCCGCCACATTGGCCTTCTCGGCCATAAAAAATAACGACAAGGTGGGCTTGGTAATGTTTTCCGACACCGTCGAACTGTTTATCCCGCCCAAAAAAGGACGTTCGCACGTATTGAACATTATCCGGCAATTGGTCGATTACCGGCCGGTTCGCAGGCAAACCGATATTTCCGGAAGTTTGCGTTTCGTCTTTAACGTAATGAAAAAACGCGGCATCGTGTTTCTCATTTCCGATTTTTTGGATGAAAATTACGCCGACACCTTGAAAATCGTGGCCAAAAAACACGACTTGATCGGCATCCGCATTTTCGACCCTTACGAAAAATCACCCCGAAATGCCGGATTCGTTCTGATGCAAGATACCGAAACGGGCGCAAAATATTATTTGGATACATCGTCAACAAAAGTAAGACGGCAAATCGCCGAATTGTTCGATAATTACAGCCGGTATTTTAAAACCGCCTTCCGAAAAAGCGGAAGCGGAACCATTGAAGTGGAAACCGGGCAGTCATACGTGAAAGCTTTAATGAACTATTTTAAATCCGCATGAAAATGAAGCGAGGTATTTTCGGCCTAACGGTATTGATGACGCTTGTAACTCATTTGGCTTTTACCCAACAAATTCGCGTGGAAGTCAGCCGGGATTCGATAAAAATCGGGGAACAATTGGATTATACCTTATCCATCCCGGCGGATTCCTCCCGTCAAATATCGCTACCGGACAACGAAAATTTTGCACCCTTCGAGGTAGTCAAGCGATTCCCCGCCGACACACTATACGAAGAAAAAATACTGCATACCACCTATCGCCTGACGGTGTGGGACAGCGGACATTATTACATTCCTTCGTTACAGATAAAAATCAACGACAGCCTGCTAACAACCGACAGTATTCCCGTGTATGTAGCCGGCGTTCAAATCGATACGGCCAAGCAAGGCCTTTATCCCGTCAAACCCGCCCGGGAAATCCGGTATAAATCTTCCGTTAAAATCCAAAAAAAGAAAACCCGTCACTGGAAGTGGATTTTCGTTTTACTGCTCCTCGGCATACCGGCCTATTGGTTTTTAAGAAAAAAACAAACCTTAGCCCACCGAAAAGGCTTATCCCCTTACGAAAAAGCAATAGCCGAATGGAACCGCTTGGTGCAGTCCAAAATGTATGCCTCCGATTGGGAACGGTTCTACGTCAAATTAACCG
>JAMONI010000176.1 GCA_027065935.1 Flavobacteriales bacterium
TGAATGCTTTTTCCTTTTTTCAAATCGGTAAGATGTCGATACAACAAATCGAAATCAATGGCACGCGGATGGTCGAAATTAAACACTTTCCGTTCGTCCAAAGTCAAGTGACTCAAATCCACATAATACGAATCCTGATAGATCACTCCTATGTCATCGGTGCCGAGTTCCGAAATGATTTTATTGACCACGGTGGTTTTTCCGCTTCCCGTACCGCCTGCAATACCGATGATAAACATGACAAATTGTTTTTTTTTACAAAAATAAGGATAAAGTTTGATGCAAACGCACTTTCAAAAACAGGTCGGGTTTGCTAAAAAGACGTAATTGTGTTATTTTTCCCGAAAAAAATTTTGGAATGAGAAAATTAATTTGGTTCTTTTCAATATTGTGGGTATTGCCTTTCACCGCCCAAAAAGGCGAAGGCGGTATGTGGCTTCCGAATGAAATCGACCAAGTGGAAGCCGATATGAAACAAATGGGCATGTTAATTTCCGCCGGCGACATTTGGGATACCCGGAAGCCGAGCATCAAAGATGCCGTAGTGCAGTTGGGTAACGGATGTACGGGCGAATTCGTTTCGGAAAAAGGCCTGTTGTTTACCAATCATCACTGCGGATACGATGCCATCGCTTCGGTGTCCTCGGTCGAACACAATTATCTGAAAGACGGATTTTGGGCGCAAAGTTTTGAAGACGAAATCCCCGTCGATTTGAGCATATACGTCATTGACAATATTACGGATGTTACCGAAAGCATATTGCAAAACGTACCGGATGACGCGCCCGCCCGCCAACGTCAATCGCTCATCGACCGAAACATTCATCAATACTTGTCGAAGTTTGAAAAGAAAAAATACAAGCATTACCGCATCAAACCGTTTTTCAAAGGCAATAAATACTACTTGATAGAAAGCACCGAATATCCCGACGTTCGCTTGGTAGGCACGCCGCCCGAAAGCATCGGAAAATTCGGTGGCGATACCGACAATTGGATGTGGCCCCGTCATACGGGGGATTTTTCCGTCTTTAGAGTGTATGCCGGTGCTGACAATCAACCCGCTCCTTATTCCAAATCCAACATGCCGTATAAACCTAAAAAGTTCCTGAAAATCAACATCAACGGTGTGGCACCGGATGATTTTATCATGATTATGGGGTTTCCCGGCCGCACCGACTCGTATTTGACTTCTTACGCCGTAAAGCAAATTCAAGATCTGAGAGACCCCGCACGCGTAGCCGTAAGAGAGAAATCACTCGAAGTGCTAAAAAAATTTATGGCTAAAGACCCCGAAACCGAACTCCGGCTTTCATCCAAATTCGCTTCGCTGGCCAATTATTGGAAATTTTGGATCGGCGAAAGTAAAGGCCTGAAAAAATTCAAGGCCGTCGAAGCCAAACAAGCCTACGAAAAAGAACTCCAACGCCGCATCAACGCCCGTCCCGAATGGAAAAAGAAATACGGCAACCTGTTGTCCGAACTGAAAACGGCTTACGAAAAAATCGAAAAACTGCAAGTAGCGGCCGACATTCACCGGGAAATTTTTTACCGGAATATCGACGTTACTAACAATTACTCGCTCCTCAAATCATTATACAAAACAGCGAAAAACGATAAAAAACGCTTCAAACAACTTTTACCCCGCTTCAAAAACTACCTGCTCGAAGACCTGATGAAAAACTACCACAAAGAAGCCGACCGGAACATATTTATCGTTTTAATGGAACATTATTTGGAGGCCATACCCGGCGACTTCATCTCCCCCGAATTCAAATCGGCTTTCGCTTCGGGCGGTGCGGTGAAAACCGCTTCGGAATTTTATTCCGGTTCGGTATTGGCCGATAAAGATAAATTGGAAGACTTGCTAAACAAATCACCCAAAAAATTTATCAAAACACTCGATAAGGATTTCGGTTTCAATCTGTTGAAAGCCCAGGATGAATATTTCACCGAAAAGGTGATGCGCCCCTTATCGGCAGTTCGGTCCGAAATCAAGGAACTGATGCGCAAGTATATGAAAATTCAGATGGAAGCTTACCCAGAGAAAATGTTTTTCCCCGACGCCAACTTTACCATGCGCGTATCCTACGGAAGTGTCAGAGGTTACCGTCCCCGCGATGCGGTTTATTACAAACCCTTTACGCACCTCTACGGCGTAATGGAAAAATACATACCCGGCGACGACGAATTCGACGTGCCGCCCGAATTAATCCGGCTTTACGAAAAACGCGATTACGGACGTTACAAAGACGTAAGCGGACGAATGGTGGTTAATTTTCTGGCGACCAATCACATTACGGGAGGCAATAGCGGCAGTCCCGCCATCGATGCCGGCGGATATCTAGTGGGATTGGCGTTCGACGGCGTATGGGAAGGCGTGATGGAAGACATTTATTACCGTCCAGAAATCGCCCGCAGTATCATAGTGGACATCCGTTACGTGTTGTTTATTATCGAAAAATTCGGAAAAGCGAAGCATATTATCGACGAATTAAGCATCGTCAA
>JAMONI010000177.1 GCA_027065935.1 Flavobacteriales bacterium
GTAACGTTCGGGATGACGGTTGATATCCTCCTTTATTTCGGAAAGATATTTGAATTCATACGCATCGGTTTCGTCGGGATTTAATACCGGCGTTCCGTCATAACGGCCCACAAATACGTGATCCAATTCATGTTCGGTAAGTCCGCCGTCGAGTTCGGCTTTGTAAATAAAATGAAAAATTTTCCGCAGTTCGGTCGTAAAACCCATTTCTTCCTTCAACCGGCGCAAGGCCGCTACGGACGTAGCTTCACCCGGACGCGGATGACTGCACACCGTATTGGTCCACAAACCGCCCGAGTGGTATTTATGACCGGCCCGGCGTTGTAGCATCAATTGACCTTCGCTATTAAAAACAAACACGGAAAAGGCCCGGTGAAGCAAAGCTTTCCGGTGCGCTTCCATCTTATCCATCTCACCCACGGGCCTGTCGGCGGAATCGACCAATATGACTTTTTCTTCCGTCATCGTGACAAAATTAGCACTTTTCGGCGGAAAATGAATTTAAATCCGTATATTTGTAACAAATATTACAAACTTATGAAGAGGAACGAATCTTGTCCGGTTGATTATCAACAACTTGACCAAAATTTAGCCCGTAGCTACGCTTTCGTCATTTTCGTTATGCTTATGCTGATCGTTTTTTTGGAATGGAAATGGTTGGCCTTTCTTCTGCTGGCGGATTTCTTTTTGCGAATGATTTTCGGGATGAAACGAGGCTTCTTTTGCCTGCCGTTGGCACGTTTGTTAAAACTTTTGAACATATCGCCTTCACCCGTAAATGCCTTACCCAAGAAGTTTGCCGTTAAGGTCGGATTTGTGTTTTCTTTGGCTTTGACTGTAGTTTATTTATCGGGTTGGTCGAAAAGCTTCGAGGTGCTTTCATACATATTCGCCGCAGCGGTAGGTTTGGAAGCGTTTTTTAATTTTTGTTTGGCCTGTGTGTTCTACAATTTCTTCCGAGGACGCAGCCGCTTAGCGTCCGACCGGCAAGAACAAGGTATTTTCAAATAGGCTTGTTATTCTCAAGTATGCGTAAATTTTCACAAAACACTGTCAAAAACTCGCCGTAATTCGCTAAACCGTTCAATACCAATACTTTTTAAACGTTTTCAACAACATTTTGTTAGCAAATCCTTCGGGAGGCGTGAGGTTTTCAAGGGCTTTTTTTTCTAAATTGTGCCTTGCAAATAATCACGTTAAAACCCCCGAAAATTATGGAAATAGAAGTAAAAAAAAGAAAGGTTTATTCGTTTGAGCAAGTATATGAAGCCACCAAAAAGTATTTTAACGGCGACGAGCTCGCTGTCAATATATGGATGAGTAAGTACGCCCTGAAAGACGGAAACGACAACTTCTTGGAGCTTACCCCCACCGATATGCACAAACGAATGGCGCGGGAGTTTGCCCGTATCGAAGCCAAATACCACAACGACCGCAAGCCCGAGGGCTTATCGGCATACGGACAAAAACGCGGCCTGTTGACCGAAGAAAAAATATTTAAGTTTTTCGACCGTTTTCGCTACGTCATTCCGCAAGGAAGCATCATGTTCGGCTTGGGTAACCGCGAAGTAATTGCATCCCTGTCCAATTGCGTGGTCGTGCCTTCGGTTTACGACTCTTACGGCGGTATTATGTACACCGACCAACAATTGGTGCAATTGTTCAAACGGCGTTGCGGCGTAGGCTTCGACCTGTCCAACCTGCGTCCCAAAAATTACAAAGTCCGCAATGCGGCCCGGACCACGACGGGCGCCGTATCGTTTATGCACCGTTTTTCGTTCACCACACGCGAAGTGGCACAAAACGGACGCCGCGGTGCCCTGATGCTCACCATGGACATCAATCATCCCGATATCGAAGATTTTATTACCGTCAAACAAGATTTAACCAAAGTAACCGGTGCCAACATTTCCGTTCGCCTGTCGGACGAATTTATGCAAGCGGTAGTAAACGATTCCGATTACGTACTCAAATGGCCCATCAACAGCGATAATCCCAAAGTAAAAAAAGTGGTCAGGGCAAGAGACCTGTGGAATCTCATCATCAAATCCGCCCATAACACCGCCGAACCCGGACTTATCTTCTGGGACAGGCAACACCACTACTCCACTTCGAGCATATATCCCGGGTTCAAGAACGAAAGCACCAACCCCTGTAGCGAAATCGCCATGCAAGGAGGTGACAGTTGCCGCCTGATCGCCGTTAACCTTTACAGTTTCGTCAAAAATCCATTTACGCCCGAAGCCGAATTCGACTTCGAAAAATTCTACGAAGTGGTTTACGAAACCCAACACCTGATGGACGACTTGGTGGATTTGGAACTGGAAAGTATCGAACGCATCCTGGCCAAAATCGACGCCGACCCCGAACCCGACCATATCAAACGCATCGAGCGGGAAACATGGCAATTACTCTACGACACCGGAAAAAAAGGAAGAAGAACCGGCTTGGGATTCACCGCCCTGGCCGACATGTTGGCCGCACTCAACATTAAATTCGACTC
>JAMONI010000178.1 GCA_027065935.1 Flavobacteriales bacterium
CCATTGCTTTGATGAACATTATGTTGGTTACCGTAGCCGAAAAATTACGGGAAATCGGAATAAGAAAAGCCGTAGGCGCTTCCAACCGGGAAATTCTGAAGCAATTTCTCACGGAAACGCTTATCATTGCCTTTTCGGGCAGTATTTTCGGAATTATAGGCGGTATTTTGCTGGGATGGGGGATTGCTTTATTGATGAAAATAGATTTTGTTATGCCCTGGACCGCCGTATTTTGGGCGGTATTGATTACATTTATTACGGCCCTTATATCGGGTTTGTATCCCGCTATCAAAGCATCCAGAGCCAATCCTATTGAAGTGTTGCATTATGAATAAAAAACTCAGCTTGAAAGATACACGGGTATCGGACGTAAAATACTTGGAAATCCCCGTAGTACGGGATCATCGCGGGAATTTGGCCTTTATACAATGGGGCGATTTCCCTTTCGATTTTAAAAGAGTTTACTATTTGTTCGACATTCCTTCGGGCGCTCGAAGGGGCGGTCATGCGCACATCAAACAAAGCGAAATTTTAATAGCCGTCAGCGGAAGCTTCGACGTACTGCTCGACGACGCTAAGAATAAAAAAACGGTTTCGTTAAACAGCCCCGAAAAAGGACTTATGATTCCCGTAGGAATTTGGCGCGAAATCGAAAACTTTTCGGCCAACAGTATTTGCTTGGTGCTCAATAGTGATGTTTTTAGCGAAGACGATTACATACGTGATTACCGGACATTTGTCAAGCTAAAAAACGAAAAATAAATCCGGGATTTCCGTCCGGGATGCCTCCTCCCTCCGCTTGCCGGTCACGGACTTGCATTGAGAATGACATACGCGTCCCGAAGGCAATAAAAGACTAGAAGAACGACCAATGTCATGCTCCCATAGGGTCGATACGACTCCTGTGGAGGATCTCGATACGAGTATGTAACCTGCGGACGACGACGCATCTTATGTTATATAGAGATTTTTTTCCACTCCGCATTTTATGTTCATTCTTATAGAAAAACGAACCGGGAAATAAGAAACGCCCGGCTTTTGAATGCGCAGGGTGGTTTGTGATGGAGATTCCTCTTCCTCTTCAGACTAAAAAGCGGTTGTGTCCGACAAATCCCGAAAAGATTGTATTTTTGAAAAAAAATTTTTATGTCCGACAAAAAGAAGAACAAACAAGCGGAAGAAAAAAATGCTTTTTTATTCGGTAAGGAAAACTACAAATGGATGTTTGCCGGTTTGGTGCTTATAGCGCTGGGGTTTATTTTAATGACCGGTGGCGGAAGTGATAATCCCGAAGTTTTTAATCCCGACTTATTCTCATTCAGGCGCATTCGTTTGGCTCCTTTCTTAGTGTTATTAGGGTTTGCGTTGGAGGTTTATGCCATTTTAAAACATCCCGAATCCGATAAAGGTTGACATAGTATGGATTTGTTGCAGGCAATTATCTTGGCCATTGTGGAAGGACTTACCGAATTTTTGCCCGTTTCATCCACCGGTCATATGATTTTGGTGGCCGATTGGCTCGATATCGAAGAAGACGATTTTACCAAACTTTACATCGTAGTGATTCAATTGGGCGCCATTTTGTCGGTGGTAGTCTTGTATTGGCGACGCTTTTTCAAATCATTGGATTTTTACTACAAATTGGTAGTGGCTTTTATTCCGGCCGTAGTATTGGGATTGTTATTTAATGACCTGATTGACCGTTTGTTAGGTTCGTCGCTTGTGGTGGTGGTTAGTTTGGTGGCAGGCGGATTGATTTTGATGAAAGTGGACGCTTGGTTCGGTCATCACAAGCGTGAAGAAATCGATTACAAGACCGCTTTTAAAATAGGGATGTTTCAAACCCTGGCCATGATTCCCGGCGTGTCGAGAAGCGGTGCAACCATAGTAGGCGGTATGATGCAAAAACTCGACAGAAAAACCGCTACCGAATTTTCGTTTTTCCTTGCCGTACCTACGATGTTGGGCGCAACGGTAAAAAAAACTTGGGATTTTTACCAAAACGGATTAGAACTCGATGCACGGCAAATGCACTTGATTTTGGTAGGCAATTTAGTAGCCTTTGTCGTAGCGATGATTGCTATCAAATCGTTTATTCATTATGTATCGAACAAAGGATTTAAAGTGTTCGGAATTTACCGCATCATTTTGGGATTGGCGGTTTTGGCCGTGCTTTTAATCAACGACGGATTATGAACGATTTAAGAATAAGTTGGCAGGATTTACGTCAAGGAAAAATCATTGTGGTGGACAAACCTTTGGGTTGGACTTCTTTTGATGTGGTCAATAAAATACGGTCGGTGCTTCGCCGACGATTCGATTTGAAGAAGATAAAAGTGGGTCACGCCGGTACGTTGGATCCGTTGGCTACGGGCGTTTTGGTAATAGGAATAGGTCCTGCGACCAAAAAGTTAGGTCTGTTACAAGCCGATGATAAAACTTACGAAGGTTTGATGCGTTTAGGGGCCTCCACACCGTCATACGATGCGGAAACCGAACCCGAACGGGTGTTTTCTTTGGAAGGCATTACGGAAGCACAAGTTCTGGAGGTTGCCCGGAGTTTTGTAGGACAGATAGAACAATATCCGCCCTTATATTCGGCCGTAAAACAAAAAGGAAGAAAACTTTACGAATGGGCCAGAGAAGGGGAGAAAGTTACCGTAAAACCCCGAAAAGTTACGGTGTATAGTTTTGATATTCAAAATATTATGTTGCCCGACATCCAATTCCAAACCACCGTAAGCAAAGGCACGTATATCCGGAGCTTGGTTCACGACTTCGGTAAAAAACTCGACAACGGAGCCTATTTGTTGGCCCTGCGGAGAACCCGTTCGGGCAATTATTCCATAGACCAAGCCGTTGATCTAAAAAATTGGATCAAGCAAAATGAAATTTAGCGGGTTTTGAAAACAAATCGAAACATAATACGACTCACCGAACATAAGAAAAAGGCTTTGATAGCCACTTTGGCGGTGGAGGTTGTTTTGATTATATTATTGTTTCGCATAAGCTTTCCGCCTTCGGTGCCCGAAGAGGAATTGCGCATACGTTTCCTTGAAGAAGATTTTGATTTCGACCGACTGAAGGAAAAAAAGGTCGAAATTCCGGATATTTCCGAATACTTGAATAAATCCCGCTTGTCATCTTTGGCATCCAACGAATGGCAAGACGAAGCTTTTGAAAGTGAAGAAAACGATTCGGACCCGGCCGAGGGAGCGGACGGTGAAGAAGAGCACACTACGCCCGCCTTTGCATCGTTGAAAGATAAAACACCGGGATTCGATTTTGATGAAGAGGAACAAAAATCAAAAGCGCCCGTCAACAAAATCGGTAAAAGCTTCAAAGGAAAAAGCAGTGTAAAATACTATGTAAAAGGGCGTTATAAAATCCATCTGCTCAATCCCGTTTACACGTGTCCGGATTATATGTCGGGAGTG
>JAMONI010000179.1 GCA_027065935.1 Flavobacteriales bacterium
CATCCTGATTAAGGTGGACCGAAACGGTAAGGTGGTTAAGGCCCAATTCGACCCGGAAAATTCAACCGCACATTTTGAATGTTTGATAGAAACGGCGCTTAAATATTCGTATCAAGCCCGGTTTAACCGTACCGGTTCGGGGCCCGAATGGCAAGAGGGTTACATCGAATATATTTTTTAGGTTTCGATGATGCGATGTCCGTCCACTACGATTTCTTTGGGCAAGGGCCTCAGGTTGTAATGCGAAGCCATCACGTAGCCGTAGGCTCCGGCGTTTTTCAGGACCAAGATGTCGTTTTCCCGTATGCGTGCTATTTTCCGGTCATAAGCGAAAGTATCTTCTTCACATAAATTGCCTACTACGTCATACACCGATTCGGGTTCGCCGGGTTGCGAAAGGTTTTCGACGGGATGATATGCGCCGTAGTACATAGGTCGAATGAAGTGATTAAATCCCGTATTGACGCAAGCAAAGGTTTTGCCGGGTATTTTTTTGACAAAATTCACCTGCATAAGGAAGTATCCGGCTTCGGCAACCAAGAATTTTCCCGGTTCGATTTTTATTTTTATCGCTTCACCGCTTTTTTTTGTCCGTCCTCTAATATAACCGGCCAGTGCTTTGAGGTCGGTTTCCTTGTCGTCAGGATGATATTTAATCTTAAAGCCGCCGCCGATGTCTAAGTATTCGAGCCGGGGAAAATACGAGCGGGCTTCGAAAAGAAAATCAATACTTTGGCGCATGACTTCGTCATAGGAAACGTCGGAACCGAGATGGGTGTGCAGTCCCGTTATGCGCAACCGGTATTTGTCAACGGTTTTCAGAATACGGTTTTTGAGAGTCCACGGGATGCCGAATTTCGAACCTTGATGTGCCGTAGCTATTTTTTTATTGCCTCCGATATCCAATCCCGGATTTAGTCGCAATCCCAGAGGACGTTCGGGGGCCGTTTGTCCGATCCATTCGAGAAGTTCCAACGCGCCGATATGAATTGCGATATCCGTGTCCAAGGCTTTTTTGAGTTCGTCTTTTGAAGGACAACTGGGGGTATAAAGAATATTTTTTTCGTCTATACCGAGTTCGGACAAATGCTTAACTTCTTCTAAGGAAACGGTGTCGAATTTGCCTCCTTCTTCATCAATGGTTTTGATGATAAAGGGGTTATGATTGGCCTTGACGGCAAAATGTATGTCGGTATCTATGGAGGAAAATGCATCGTGCAGTTTGCGAAATTTCGCCCTGATTTGTTCCAAATCATACACATATACGGGAGTTCCGTAATGCCGGGCTATTTCCAAAAGTATTTCACGTTTTATCACTGTTTTTTTTGGGGGAAAAGATACTAAAGTTCGGGCTTATAAAAAATAGTAGTTTTATTTTTTTAACCCGGTAAGGTGTAAAATTTTCGTCTTTAAATTGCTTTAGCTCATGTATCTTCATTTAAATGATTTCTCAACCACCGCTACCGGAATATGTTCATTTCCGTTCAATTACTATGGACCGCTTTTTTAACGGTTCCGGACACCGGAAAATCCCTCTTACACGAGGTTAAAGACAGATAGATAAAGAAGCCTCCTAAAAATTATGAAGTTTTTATGAACCGTTTGATTTAAGAATACAAAATTTTTTGAATAACAAAATTTGCCCTAGAAATTTTCGGGAAAGGGGATTTTGACGAAAGAATCTAATTCTCTTTTGTATCCAATTCCTTTAAAATTTTATATCCCGTAGCAGCCAGATATGCTTTGGCTTTTTGACGTAGCGCGTTTAATTCGGGGTCGGGAGCGGTACGTTCAAGCCGGCGTGCGCGGCGCACTTTCCACCGGTAATATACCGGACGGTTTATACCTTTGACCGCACCGGCAGGGCCGGCAAAGAAATCTTTTCTGTTAGCCGAAAAGTGAACCCCGGGACGCAACAAACTTGTTCCCGTATCAAAATACGATACACCGGACAAGCTTAAATGAAACAAAGTGGGAAAAACATCCTTGTGCGATCCGAAAACCTCCGTATCAATGGGCCCGAACCGGTCGTAAGGCTCGGGAATATACAAAATCAACGGGACGCTCCGGCGATGGAAATATTCGCTTTCATCGTATTTAAAACCTTGATGCAAGTTATGATCACCGGTAAAAGCCACAATGGTATGGCGCCCTAAAACCGAGCTACGGATTTGTTTTAGAAAGCTTCCCGCCTGATGGGCCGCATATTGGTAGGCTTTGAATATACGGTCGGTTACTTTTTTGCTCACGGTCATTTTTTCGTAATCTTCGGACTTGATTTCGAGCGGAAAGGCTTGATAATGTGACGGTAAATCATACGGCGTATGATTGCTCACCGTAAGTACGAAAATAAATTGAGGTTTCCGGGCATTCTTCAAAATGTCCAACACTTCGGCATACAAATATTCGTCGTGGATGCCCCAAAGGAATTTTTCGGCTCCGGGAAATTTTTTTTCCAATTGGCGTTGGGTTATGATGCGGTCGAATCCTTGGGTTTTCATATATCCGCCGGTGTTGCGCCAAGTGTATAACCCACCGAACACAAAAGTGGTTTCATATCCGGCTTTTTTAAACACTTCAACCACCGAAGTGGATAATTTGATGTTTTGGTACGGCGATTGGGATAACGGATAAAACAAAGTGCCCGTGATGAGATTTTCCAAGGAATTAACCGTAACGTTATCGGCCGATAAGAAGTTTTTAAACACCTTGCAATAAGGCAATTGATGCGAGAGTTCGCCCAGTAAGTTGCAGGTCCCGGAATGTTTTTCGAACAAATCCGTTCCGAAGCTTTCCATCAGAACCACCACCACGTTGGGCGGGTTGTTTTGAAGAAATTCATTGGTTTCGGTTCGTGCAAAAAAGGGATTTTCGCCCGGATTGATTGCATCGATCGAAACATCTTTGTATGCTTTTAGCGCATCTTCGGGGCGCCGGAATCCGTAACGTTTTAAGTACGCGTTATAATCGGTGGAGATGGCATTCTCCCGCCCTTTGGATAAGGCGTTTTTTAGCGCAAAAACGCCGTTGACCGGAATCAGGTTCAACTGTTCGTTGTCCGTAACCGAAGCATGACGCATATCCAACGGACGGGGTTCGAACGAAAAACCTCTCAATCCTGTGAAATAATACAGCACAAAAAAAATTACCGCTATCACTCCCGTGCGCATTTTCGTAACACCGACAATCACCGGTTTATCAACCGTCATTTTTATTACGCGATATATAATCCAACCCGCAATCGTCCAGATGAGTAGGGTGCGAATTACCGGATAATCGGTCCACATGGAAACCAGTATGGCCGAGGTTTTGTCGTCCGCCAAACCGAATAAAACGGGCGAAAAATGTTCGCCGTAAGTGGTATAAAAAAAGTAGTCGAACGTGTTGATTATCAGAAAGCTAATGGCTACAAAAAAGCTGTATGTCAGCATTGTTCGGCGAAGGAAAGCGGTGTATTTGTCAAGCCAATCCGTTTTGATTAAACAAACGGCTAAAACGAGCAATGCAAGCGGAAGCAAAGCGAAAAAAATAACCACCGTGTCAAAACGGAACGATGCAATCCAAAGGGAAATGAAATCGTCAAGCCCCATAGCGCGCCTGACCACGCCGGACAAATCGTAAAACCAAATCGTACGGAAGGCCGACATCCATACCAACAGCACAAGATACACTTTCAGTAGCCTGATTATTTCCGCTACTATAACAGCCGGTTTATTCATCGATGAGTTTTTGATATAATTCCATCCATTGCCGTGCGATGGTTTCGTCGTCGAATTTGCGCACATACGCCTTAGCTTTTTGTTCGTATTCCGTAAGGTCGTTTTCCATGGCGAATTGCAGTTTTTCACGCATTTCATTTACGTCAAATACATCGTTCAAATAAATGCCTCCCGGACCGGCGGCTTCGGGAAAAACGCCGTGTGCATTCGTAATTACGGGTGTGCCCGAATTCAAGGCCTCGATAATAGGAATGCCGAAGCCTTCGTAAATACTCGGATAAACAAGGACTTTGGCCAAGCGATACAAGGCGGCCAGTTCGTTCAAATCCAAATTCGAAAGTATCGTTACCCGGCCGGTCATTTTATGTTCGCGAACAAATTCCCGGATTTGCCGGGCATAAGAAGTCTCCCTGCCTGCCAACACCAGATGATAAGGCAAATCCTTTAGGGCTTTGACTACGGTAAAAGCATTCTTACGCGGTTCGATGGTGCCTACATACAAAATGAACGCTTCGGGAAGGCCGTATTTTTCTTGAATGCTAAACAAATATGCCGCCGGTATGTCGGACTTGAAAACGGAATGACATCCTTGATAAATCACCTGAATCCGTTCGGGTTGTAAATGAGAAAATTCCAAAATGTCTTTCTTGGTTCGCTCGCTTATAGCCACGATTTGACGGGCTTCCTTTAAGGTCCGATAAAACTTTTTTTTGTATATCCACCTGTCCACCGGCTTATACCATTCGGGATGACGCAAAAAGATAAGATCGTGAATGCTCACTACCGTGGGAATACCCGTAGCGGATATGCCGAGGGGCAATTCTCCGCTTAATCCGTGAAATATGTCGATACGGTCGCGCTTGATGTCGTTTACGACACCTCGTGAACGCCACAAGGCGGGAAAAAAACGGTAAATGCCCGAAGGCTGACGTTCTTGCATGTTATTTTGCATAACGAACCGGTGTACTCGAGCCGGTTCGGGATTATATAGCACATATCGATTTTCGGGATAAAACGATGCCATAATACGCACCAAATCACGCCCGTAATTACCCAAACCCGTAGTATTGTGAAATATACGCTTGGCATCGTAACCTATTTGCATCGCAAGAAATTTTGTGCAAGATAAGAAACTTCGTTTTGCCGGAAAACTTCAGGTGTTTTTTTTGTCTTTACTTCAGAGAGACGTATTTCAAAAAAGCCCAAAACGGACGTTTCGACAAGTAATGTAAGTTACTTTCGTTGGCATAGGCTTCTTTTTCAAAAGAAATGTTTCTGTAGGCCAAGCGGTGATTTTTGTATTTGATTCTCAATATCAAGTATTCGCCCCAATACCACATTAAAAAGGGAATGACAAGCATTTCCCGTTGTTGTCTCAGATGGATTTTTTCGTGATTGATAACCGTTTGATCTTTTTTCATATTTTCATCCGCTACCAATATGAAAGGAAACAGCGCCATCGCTCCGGCAAAATTAAAAGTGAGTAGCTTGATAAGGGTTTTGTTTTTGATTATAAGCATGACGTTGTCATTTTCCGGGTAAATTCTTGCAAACTTTGTGCCTTGGGCGAATGTATCGATGCCGGTTAGTTCGTTAATGAAGCGATGAAAGAAGGCGGCGCGCTAATTTTTTTTTGTTCCGGGCGGATTCGATTTTTCATACGCCGTGTCGATTTTCAACCGGTGTTTGGGTTGCTTGGCCGCTTTCCGGGCCAGTTTGTCGCAATATTCGTTTTGGGGATGGTTGTTGTGTCCGCGAGTCCACCAGAACTCCACCCGGTGTTTGTTCATTTCTTCAGCCAATTGTTTCCACAGGTCGGGATTTTTTATTTTTTTAAAGTTGCGGGCTTTCCATTTTTCCAGCCATCCTTTGTTGATTGCGTCGGAAACGTAGGTGGAATCCGTTACGACGATTACTTTTTGGTCGGGTTTTTTAATTTTTTTCAGGGCTTCCACCACGGCCATGAGTTCCATACGATTGTTGGTGGTGTAACGAAATCCTTCGGAAAAACTTTTTTTATAGTCGGTATTTTCCAATATCATTAAAATGCCGTATCCGCCCGGTCCGGGATTTCCGGATGCGGCCCCGTCGGTGTAGATGATGATACGTTTTTCCTCGTTATTCATTTTTTTTGGCTTTAATCATTTGTTCCAACGCGTCCCATTGTCCGGGGGAGATTTGTTCTAAAGCATTGAATTGGCCGGCGCCGTAGAGCCATTCGCCTCCGTCGATGGTAATAATTTCTCCGTTGATGTAAGCGGAATAATCGCTTATGAGGTAGGAAACCAAATTGGCCAGTTCGATATGTTCGCCCACCCGCTTGAGCGGGATGCGTTTTGCGGGGTCGAATTTTTCTTTGAGATTGCCGGGCAAGAGCCGGTCCCAAGCGCCTTTGGTGGGAAAAGGACCCGGGGCGACGGCGTTAAAACGCATACCGTATTTGGCCCATTCCACCGCTAAGGAACGGGTCATGGCCAACACGCCCGCTTTGGCCGAAGCGGAAGGTACGACGTATGCCGAACCGGTAAATGCGTATGTGGTCACGATGTTAACCACCGAAACGGGTCTGATTTGTTCTTTAATCCAATATTTGCCGGCGGATAAGGTCATGTTTTTTGTGCCGCGCAACACAATGTCGATAATAACATCGAAAGCACGGGCAGACAAGCGCTCCGTCGGACTGATGAAATTTCCGGCGGCATTGTTTATCAGTGCGTTAATTTGTCCGAAAGTTTCAACGGCTTGATATAATGCCCGTTCGGTTTCTTCGAAAGAGCGAACGTCACATACGGCATAAGCCACCTTGCCTCCGGTTTTTTCTTTAAGCTCCGCTACGGCATTTTTTAGCTTTTCTTCGTTACGCGAACAAATCATCACTTGCGCACCCAAGCGCAATAAAACTTCGGCCATGGATTTTCCCAAACCGCTTCCGCCGCCGGTTATGATAATTTTTTTGTCGTTCAAACTGTTTTCACGGAGCATTAATGCTTTGTATTTCATGTTTGTAAAGTTAATGCACGTTCAATTTACGATTAATTTTTTCAATTTCCCCCGCTTAGGTTTTTTTCAGGATAACTTCATCCTGACATGGGGCATGTTTTCTTCCAAATACTCGTCGCTTACGGTGACAAATCCGAGGTTTTTGTAGAATTCTTCAAGGTACGATTGTGCGCTGATAATTATAGGGTTTTCGGGAAAATTTGCTTTGAGAAAAGCAATGCCGCGCTTCATAATTTCCTTTCCTATTCCTTGATTGCGCCATTCCCGTAGCACCGCTACCCGTCCTATGGAAGCGGCCCCGTCATAATATTTTCCGGGCGGAAACAGACGGGCGTATCCGATGAGCGTATTGCCGTTTTTCACCGTCAGATGAAAGGCTTCGGGGTCTTTGCCGTCGGGGTCAATGCATGTGCATTGTTGTCCCACCACGAAAACTTTCCCGCGTAAATGAAGAATTTCATACAGCTCGTATGTCGAAAGTGCATCCCAATGTTTGATGGTGTAAGTCGAATTTTTTACCGTCATTACCCGATGTGTTTTTCTGCCTTTTTTTGTATGCATAGCGTTTATGAATGAAAATAAAGTTTCATCCGGACGTGTGGCAATCCGTCTTCGAGATATTCGTTGCTTACTTGGACGAAGCCCAAATTTTGATAAAACCCTATCAAATAGGATTGCGCGCTAATCTCGACGGGATAACCGGGAAACTTTTCCTTTAAAAAACCGATGCTTTTGTCCATAATCCGGTAGGCAAGCCCGCGTTTACGGTAGGTGCGGTCAACGGAAACCCGGCCTACGGCCGTTGCACCGGGAAGATATGCGCCGGGCGGAAAAATACGGGCGTAACCTATAATTTTTTCATCCGGGTTTTTCATCAATACGTGCCAAGCGGATACGTCTTTGTTATCCGGATCGAGGTATGGACATTGTTGTTCTTTGATAAAGATTTCCGCCCGCATTTGCAGCAGACGATACAGTTCTTTTTTGCTTAGTTCATCAAAACGTTTTAATTGTATTTTCACGGCCATTGACGTTTTATTTCCGCAAATCTTGTTTTACCGCTTAAATCACGATAAAACCGGGTATGCAAACCTAATGTCGATGCGTATTCCGCTACTTGATTTGCAGTAGCGGGATTGAGTTCAAAGAATAAGATTCCCCGTTTGTTTTGATAATAATAATCGATAATATACCGGTAAAACAAAATGGGGTTCGACTCGGGTGTGAATAATGCTTGGGGGGGTTCAAAGCGGAGAACGTTGGGTTTCATAAAAATTTTTTCACCGGGCAACACATAAGGCGGGTTGGAAACAATCAGGTCGAAATGTTGTTCGGGAAACCGGCCCGATAAGATGTCTCCCTTAAATGTCTCGATGTTTACTTGATTCAGTTGCGCGTTAGTTGAAGTTAATTCCAAAATATCGTCCGAATAATCCATGGCAACTACGCGGCTTCCGGGGAAGAATTTTTTTAGGGCAATGGCGATGGCGCCGCTTCCGGTTCCGATATCCAAAATTTTTTCCGGCGGATTTTTTTTGTGTTTTTCTTGTATCAATACCACCAATTCTTCGGTTTCGGGACGG
>JAMONI010000180.1 GCA_027065935.1 Flavobacteriales bacterium
TATCCGTTTGGATTTCATTGTCAAAATGCCCGATGTTACATACAATGGCATTATTTTTCATCTTTTCCAGGTGCCGGATGGTGATGACGTCTTTATTTCCGGTTGCGGTAACGAAAATATCCGCCTTATCCACGACCTCTTCCACGGTTTTTACTTCATATCCTTCCATAGCCGCTTGCAGTGCGCAAATCGGGTCGATTTCGGTAACGATTACTTTGGCACCGTAATTTTTCAATGCTTGAGCCGATCCTTTACCCACCTCTCCGTATCCGCACACCACGGCCGTTTTTCCGGCAATCATCACATCGGTGGCGCGTTTAATTCCGTCGATTAAGGATTCGCGACAGCCGTATAGATTATCGAACTTGGATTTGGTCACGGAATCATTCACATTGATTGCGGGGAAGAGTAATTTTCCTTTTTCAAACCTTTCGTAAAGCCGGTGTACGCCGGTAGTGGTTTCTTCCGAAACGCCTTTTATGTGCGGCACGATCCGGTGCCATTTTCCGGGCTCGTTTTGAAGGGTATCTTTCAATTTATTGAGCAGTTCGCGTTCATCTTCACTGCCGGGTTCTTTTTCCAAAACCGAAGGATTATTTTCGGCTTCGTAGCCCAAATGAATCATAAGCGTGGCGTCACCGCCGTCGTCAATGATGAGGTCGGGTCCGCTACCGTCGGGCCAGGTGAGGGCTTTTTCGGTGGCCCACCAATACTCGGCCAAGGTCTCGCCTTTCCATGCAAATACGGGAATGCCCGCTTTAGCTATGGCTGCGGCGGCGTGATCTTGCGTGGAATAAATGTTACAACTTGCCCAACGTACATCGGCGCCGAGTTCCACCAAAGTTTCAATCAATACGGCCGTTTGGACGGTCATATGAAGCGACCCGGTAATTTTGGCGCCTTTTAAAGGTTTTTGATTGCCGTATTTTTTTCGCAATGCCATCAATCCCGGCATTTCGGCTTCCGCCAATTTTATTTCTTTTCTTCCCCAATCGGCAAGGGAAAGGTCTTTAACTTTAAAATCGTCGTGAAGTACTGTATCGGCCATAAGAAATTCTTTTGGGTAAAAATAATTGAAAAATGGAAGACGGAAAAATCCGGGCTCGTAATAGGTATC
The DNA here is from genome assembly GCA_027065935.1 of Flavobacteriales bacterium. Classification (GTDB taxonomy): domain Bacteria; phylum Bacteroidota; class Bacteroidia; order Flavobacteriales; family Flavobacteriaceae; genus JAADED01. Next base: position 1,118 of record JAMONI010000180.1, read on the forward strand.
CTCTGTTAATTTTTGAGATAATACGATAAAATAATTTTGCTTTTAAATGTCTTTCGTGTTATCGATTTCAAAGGCTTCATCCGCTTCCTTCCAACTGTTTAGATTCATTAACAACTCATCCTTATTAATTTCCAATTTACGCGCTTTGGCAATAGCTTCTTCTTCACTTTTCGCCTCAACTTCATAAGTGCAAAAAGTGGTGAAATAAATTATTACATCATACTTTTTCATAATTGATATGTTTTTGATTATTTGTTACAATTAACCAAAATAAAAAACCAACTTGTCCGCATAAATGTTGATTCAACCCGTTAAACGAAAAACTTCACAACTTTATTTCCACCACATACCCCTCGTGATTACGCACATTCAACACCCTTCCGTCATCAAAAATCAAATATTGACCTTTGATGCCTGCCAACCGGCCCGAAAAAGATTTTTGTTTATCCAACTTGACGGAAGTTATCCGGGACGGATACGACAGCACGGGATATCGAAAACGAAACGACAACGGACTTTCCAATAGATAATCATAAGTTTCTTCGGGAATGTATGCTTTGAGCTCTTCATAAGTTTCGGTCAAGCTACCTTCGGTAATTCGCTCCGTCAGCATTTGGCGCCATCCGGTTTTATCGTTTACGTGAGCCTTGAGCGCCACTTCGGTAATGCCGGCCAAGTAGCGGTTGGGCGTTTGCATAATTACCAAAGCTTCGTCGGCACCTTGGTCGATCCAACGGTTGGGCGCTTGGCTTTTTCGGGTTACGCCCACCTTTATGCCCGATGTTTTAGCCAAGTAAACATAATGGGGTTGCAATTGCATTCGCTTTTCAAATGTTAAGTCGCGGTCTTCGATATCCTCGTGCGCTTTGCTCAATTCGGGATGCACAATCCAATCGCCTCCGTAAGGGGATTCGAAAAAACATTTTTTGCACATCCCCATCCGGAAAATCGGTTCGTCGCTTCCGCAAACTTTGCATTGATACCCCGTATGTTCAAATTCGACAGTCCGGCCGAGCCATTCATTGACCACCAAAAAATCATCGTCCGTATCCAAAAAATATCGTACGGGGTCCGTTGCTTCGGCGTCCATTTTGGACAAAATCAACTCCGATTTCATATTATTTTCCTAATTTTATCGACTAAATATACGAAAAGAATGCTTTCTCCCCTCATCAACAAACTGATACAATTTTTTACCGCCCACCGGCGCAAACGTATTGAGAAAAATTATTTTCAACATCCGGTCGATACGCAATTAAACGAACTCAAAAAATTACTTCACTCGGCTCGAAAAACGGAAATCGGCGGAAAATACGGTTTTCATTCCATACGCCGTTACCGTGATTTTGCCGACCGGGTGCCATTGCACGATTATGCCGCCATCCAATCCGATATCGAACGTATGATGAACGGAGAAAGCGACGTTTTGTGGCCCGGGCGTATCCAATGGTTTGCCCAATCGAGCGGGACCACTTCGAGCCGGAGCAAGTTTATTCCCGTTTCGGACGACATGTTGGAAAAAAATCATTTTCAAGGCGGAAAGGACCTGATTATGTTTTATCTGGAGAACGTCCCCGGTGCCAAATTTCTCGGCGGCAAATCCCTCAAACTGGGCGGCACGGTCAAGCACGATAAAAAGCGCAACATTTTCGTGGGTGACCTGTCGGGCATTATGATTAACCGATTGCCGTTCTGGGCCGACTATCAAAGCGTTCCGGACGAAGAAATCGCCCTCATTCCCGACTGGCAAGACAAAATAAACCGGATTACGGAAATCGCAGTCCGGCAAGACATCAGATCGTTGGTGGGCATTCCTTCTTGGTTTCAAACCCTGCTTACCGGTATATTGGACAAACATAACAAGAAAAACATCAAAGAAATTTGGCCGAATTTGGAAGTGTTTTTTCACGGAGGCATTCATTTTGAGCCTTACCGGGAAGGATTTAAAAAACTCATGGGGGCGAATGACATACATTACATGGAAGTTTACAATGCCTCGGAAGGGTTTTTCGGCCTGCAAGACGATTTGAGCGAAAACCGTTTCCTTTTGATGTTGGACTACCTGAACTTTTTTGAATTTATCCCTATGGATGCATTCGACGGTGTGCACTCCAAAAAAGTTCTCCCCCTGGAAGAAGTCAAGCCGGGAGTCAATTACGCTTTGGTCATCAGCAACGCATCGGGACTGTGGCGTTACATCATCGGCGACACCATACAATTTACCTCGGTGTTTCCGTTTAAGTTTATCATTACCGGGCGCACCAAACATTTTATAAACATCGTGGGCGAAGAAGTCATTGTGGATAACGCCGAAAAAGCCCTTCGTCAAGCCTCCGAAAAACACCGCATAACGGTTATCGACTATACCGTAGCGCCGGTTTTTATGCAAGACAACGAAAAAGCCGCCCACGAATGGATGATCGAGTTCGACCGGCCTCCGGCCGACATTGCGGCCTTTACGTTAGACTTGGACAGGGCCCTGCAACAAATCAACTCGGATTACGAGGTCAAAAGAACCAATGACATTTCCCTCAAAATGCCCGTGATACACATTGCCCGCAAAGGCCTGTTTGAAGATTGGCTGGCCCGGCACGGCAAACTGGGCGGCCAACACAAAGTGCCGCGCCTGTCACAAGATCGAAAACTGATGGAAGAACTATTACAAATGAACGCCCCGGAATAAAGCCGTCTTTACGGCGAAAAATTCAAAGTCTTCTTTACCTTGTCCTTATTTAATAAGTGAAATGTGGAAATAAATAAAAAAATCCATATATTTGCACGCCGAATTAAAACATAAACAACGTGAATACATTAAGTTATAAGACCAAATCAACCCGAAAGGAAGACGTCACCCATGACTGGCTGTTGGTTGATGCCGAAGGACAAACCCTCGGACGCTTGGCTTCAAAAGTGGCCAAACTATTGCGCGGAAAACACAAGCCCTGTTTTACGCCCCATATAGATTGCGGCGACCACGTAATAATCGTAAATGCCGGAAAAATAAAATTGAGCGGTAACAAGTGGCAAAAGAAAACATATATTTGGCACACGGGTTATCCCGGCGGTCAAAAATCCGTCACGGCTATCGACTTGTGGAAAAAACATCCTGAAAGATTGGTGGAAAAAGCCGTGAAAGGCATGCTTCCCAAAAACCGGTTGGGACGTCAAATGTACCGCAAACTGCACGTTTATGCAGGCCCCGAACACAAACATCAGGCACAAGAACCCAAAACATTCGACATAAACAGTTTTAAATAATATGGACACCATACACACCATAGGACGAAGAAAAACTTCGGTAGCCCGTATATTTCTCAAAGAAGGAAACGGAACCATTACGATTAACGGACGTTCGTTCGAAGATTATTTTCCCGTTCTGACACATCGCGTGGACGTATTGAAACCTTTCACGGTCACCGATACCATGGGAAAATACGATGTGCGAATAACCGTCAAAGGCGGCGGAAAATCCGGACAGGCCGGCGCCATTCGATTGGGTATTGCCCGGGCCTTGTTGGAAGTCAATCCCGAATTCAGAGCCCTGCTCAAACCCGAAGGATTGCTAACGCGCGACCCGAGAATGGTGGAACGTAAAAAATACGGACGCCCCAAAGCGCGCAAGAAATTCCAATTCTCCAAACGTTAATTCATCGAATGAAATATTATACTAACCCCAAAAACTTAGTTTAGCATCCAAACACGTCGAGTACGTGTTGCTATTCAAAGGAACGTAAACTAAAATCTATGAAAAAACCCGACATTAAAGAATTACTCGAAGTAGGCGCACATTTCGGACACCTTACCCGAAAGTGGAACCCTAACATGGCACCGTATATTTACGGACAAAAAAACAAAATTCACATCATCAACCTTCAAAAAACGGCAGCCAAAATCGAAGATGCGCAAAAATTCCTAAAAAATTTGGCCAAGACCGGTAGAAAGATTTTGTATGTTTCTACCAAAAAACAAGCTAAAGACATCATCGCAAAAAAAGCGCAAGACGTTAAGATGCCTTACATTGCCGAACGTTGGCCGGGCGGCATGCTTACCAACTTCATTACCATACGAAAAGCCGTGAAAAAAATGGCCAACATCGACAAAATGAAGAGCGACGGCACTTACGACACCCTGTCCAAAAAAGAAAAATTACACTTGGACAGGCTACGCGCCAAATTGGAAAAAAACCTCGGCTCCATTGCCGATATGACCCGGTTGCCCGCAGCATTGATCATCGTTGACATCAATAAAGAACACGTAGCGGTAAAAGAAGCCATCAAGTTGGGCATTCCCGTTGTAGCCATCGTGGATACCAATGCCGACCCCCGACCCATTACCTTCCCCGTTCCCGCCAACGATGACGCTTCCAAATCCATCGAACTGATTCTCGAATATCTTACCGATGCCATCCGTGAAGGCTTGGAAGAAAGAAAACTCTTAAAGCATAAAGCCGAAGAAGAAAAAGCCGCCCAAGCCGAACCGGAAGCCGGAGAAAAATCCGAAACAAAGGAAGAAACAAATGATGAAGTAAAAGAAGAAGCTAAAGAAGAAGCAACCGTAGAAGATAAAAACGAAGAAAATCAATAACAAAAAATAATTCAGGAAATGGCTAAAATAACCGCAGCAGACGTAAATAAACTTAGAAAAATGACCGGTGCGGGAATGATGGATTGTAAAAACGCACTGGTGGAAGCCGAAGGAGATTTCGATAAAGCAGTGGAAATTCTGCGCAAAAAAGGACAAAAAGTAGCCGCCAAACGCGCCGACCGCGAAAGCTCGGAAGGCGTAGTGGTCGCCACTCTGAATGACGAAAGAACGCGAGGCGTATTGATTTCACTCAACTGCGAAACCGATTTTGTGGCCAAAAACGAGGACTTTATCAAACTGGCCGAGCAATTCGGAAAAATCGCTTTGAACTACAACACCAAAGACGAGTTCTTAAATGCACCATTCGACGACAAAATCTCCGTAACCGAAAAAGTGACCGAACAAACCGGCGTTATCGGTGAAAAAATAGAAATCGGAGCTTTTGAGGCCTTGGAAGGTGCTTATCTCGGATCTTATATCCACTCCAACAAAAAAATCGGAACTTTGGTGGCCTTCAACAAAAAATCCGGCGGCATTGAAGAAGTGGCCCACGACATCGCCATGCAAGTGGCTGCCATGAGTCCGATTGCTTTGGACGAAAACAGTGTGCCGAAGGAAATCATCGACAAAGAACTCGAAATCGCCAAAGAACAATTGCGTAATGAAGGCAAACCCGAAAACATGTTGGATAAAATCGCCCAAGGGAAACTGAAAAAATTCTTCAAAGAAAGCACCTTGGTGAACCAAGCTTTTATCAAAGACAATAAAAAATCGGTAGCCGATTACGTCAAGGAACACGACCCCGAACTCCAAATCACGGGCTTTAAGCGTGTAGCTTTGGGATAACGAATCAACCTAAATCATTTTCTATAAAAAACCGTCCCCCCCCTTTTCGGGCGGTTTTTTTTATTGTTTTCGGTAATAATAATCCTCCAAATGAAAAGAGATTTGCATAGGAATACCGTTCCGCTTGATTTTCAACGTGATTTTCTTTCCCTCCTTTTGGCTCAACAAACCCGAAAAATCCGACAAACCGTTTTTGAGTTCATATATGGGACGTCCGTTGACGGCTTCCACAATATCGCCTTTTACCATGCCCGCACGTTGAGCCGGACTGCCTTGCAACACTTCTTCCACCTTGACAAAACGAACCGTCAATAACTTTTTTACCGTTCGCCCGGTGATTTGAACAAAACCGTCTTTGTCGTTTCCCCCCATCTTGTGGTCGTAAATGGTATATTCGGCTTCGATTAATTTGGGCTTGGCCAATTTTACCACCAAACCGCTTTTGTCGTAAGGAATTTGCCGGCTTGTGAAAATATTTCGTTTCAATACCAAATATTTTTCCGGATAATGAATGATCACCTTGAATTTTTTCAACAAAGAATTGCCTATAAGCCCGGAATTCATAGCCACCTTGACATGTTTCATCGAAGCACTGTCGGGCACGGAAAGCGGTACCTTAAAGAATTTTTTACCGCCGAACACAAGTGTGCGAACAAGGGTGGAATAACCGTAAATTTCACCGCTTACCCCGAGTCCCAAATAACCGTAAATCAGGCGGTAAGGATGGTCTTCGGGCGGTTTTCCGTAAAACCAAACCGCATCGGTATTGCCCGTATCAATCAGAAAAACTTGGTCTTGGTTCATAAAAGAAAAACGTATGGCGGGCTTGGTATCGATCAGGCGAACGGGAATCCTTGTTTTGTGTTTTTTACGATAATGTCGAGGGTCGTGCAATACGATTTGGCGGGAAGCAAAACGAATTTCCACCACAAAATTTTTCAAAAAAGCCGAGCCCAACACCCCGTCGATATCCGTATGATAATAATCGGAAAAGTCCACAATACTGTCTTTGAGCCAAACTACCGTGTGATGGTTCACCTGAAGGTCATTAAATCTTATTTCGTTTTTTCTCGAAAGAAATCCTTGAATGGGTTCTTTTTGTCCCAAACCTTTGATTTCCACAGGCACGAGATTTTCCAAATGCATTTGTTCGGTTATGCCCGGATTGATAATAACGGTGTTCTTGGCGCCCGTATCCACCAATAGATGAACCGGCACATCATTGAGTTTCAACTGCACGATCATACTATTGTTTTCCCATTTAAACGGAATTTTGACCCGGTGTTTTTTTCCGAACGAAAAATCCTGGGCCAAGAGCCATGCAGACATCAAAACCAATATAAAACTCAAATTAATTTTCATCTTTCACGATAATATCATCCGTATCCAACAAGGGTTCTTCTCTAAAACGCAGAAAAACGTTAGCCAATGCAATCACGTCTTCGGCACAATATCTTTTGATTTTGTCCAAATCGCCTTCTTCGTAATAAACGCGCGCCACGTCGCTTCCGTCCATTTCTATTTTGCTGGTGGGAATATCGAGAATATGGCTCAAAAGTTCCAATGAAGTATAATGTTTTCTATCGCCGAAACTCCACAGTTCCATGGTGTCGCAAAAAGGTGTTTCCCAAGGTTTGAATCCGTGAACCTTCAATATGTCGGGAAGCGGAACTTTGTTCACGATCATTCGCCGGGCAATATAAGGAAAATCGAATTCCTTGCCGTTGTGCGCACACAAAAACCTGTCGGTGGATTTGTAAAAATTGTCCAAAATCTCTTTGGTCCGTTCCAACAATTTTTTCTCATCATGACCGGCCAAATTAAACACGTAAAATTTTCTTTGTCCGTTTTCACGCTTAAATTTTCCGAAGGAAACGGTCACAATCTTACCGAATTCGGCCCAAATACCCGCCTTTTCGTATAAAACTTCAGCAGGAGTTTCTTCCGAAATACGGTAGCGCATCTTTTTCTCGAACAATTTTTTTTGCACTTGGTCCAAATCCTCGAACCGATATACCGACGGAACGGTTTCAATGTCCAAAAACAATATTTTTTCCGCAGGAATGTTAATCATCTCGCCGAGTTTTGACTTAAATATACGAAAAAACAACGTACGGTTGTTGAAAACCCGGTCTCGAACACACGATTTTTTTTCCGAATTTTGTCCCAAAGCCTTCGGTTGATGAATTTCGAACAGTTACTAAACCCCCAACAATTGGCGGCCGTGATGCATCCCGGCGGTCCGATGATGATAATAGCGGGTGCAGGTTCGGGCAAAACGCGCGTGCTTACCTACCGCATTGCCAAGCTCATGCTCGACGGCGAAGACCCGTTCGGTATTTTGGCACTGACCTTTACCAACAAAGCCGCACGCGAAATGCAAGAGCGAATCGCCGGGGTGGTAGGCGAAAGCGAAGCCCGTAACATTTGGATGGGAACATTTCACTCGGTTTTTGCCAAAATCTTGCGCCGCGAAGCCGGACGTTTGGGCTATCCGACCAATTTTACCATTTACGATACGGAAGACAGCCAAAAGCTCATCCGCAACATTATTAAAGAAATGAAACTGGATACCGAAATTTACAAACCCAAGCAAATCGCTTCGCGAATCTCCATTATGAAAAATTCGTTGATTACACCCCGCGTGTATAAAAATACCGTAGAACTTCTCGAACAGGACATGCTCGCCAAACGCCCCGAATTTTTGCAAGTATATATCAATTATAACGAACGCCTGTTTCGTGCCGGCGCAATGGATTTTGACGATTTATTACTTAAAACCAACGAACTCTTGGCCAAATTTCCCGACGTGTTGATGAAATATCAACGCCAATTCAGGCATATCCTGGTGGATGAATATCAAGATACCAACCATTCGCAATACCTCATCATAAAAGCCTTGGGCGACCTGCACCGAAACATCAGCGTGGTGGGCGACGATTCACAAAGTATTTATTCCTTTCGCGGGGCAAACATCCAAAATATTTTGAACTTCAAGAGAGACTATCCCGAAGCCGAAATTTATAAACTGGAACAAAATTATCGCTCCACCAAAATGATCGTGGGCGCAGGCAATTCACTCATCAGCAAAAACAAAATGCGATTGGACAAAACGCTGTGGACCTCAAACGAGGAAGGCGAAAAAATCAAAGTGGTATCCACCCTTTCCGACGCCGACGAAGCCCGATTTATTGCCGATGATATTGCGGAAACCCATCTGAAACAACACGCCGCCTACAGTGATTTCGCCATTCTTTACCGGACCAATTCGCAATCGAGAGCTTTGGAATCGGCTTTGCGCACCTACAATATTCCTTATCGTATTTACGGCGGACTCTCGTTTTATCAAAGAAAAGAAATCAAAGACGTACTGGCTTACTTACGCCTAATCGTCAATGAAAAAGACGAGGAAGCCCTACGGCGCATCATTAACTTCCCTTCCCGAAAAATCGGGGCAACCACATTGGACAAACTCAACGTTTTGGCAGGTCAACATCACCGGTCCCTTTTTGAAATCATCGAACATATCGACACCCGGGGTGCGGCTGCGTTCAATGGACCCACGCGTCGGCGGTTAAGAGATTTTGCATTAAAAATCCGCAGTCTTCAAGTGATGGCCGAGAAACTCAACGTGTACGAACTCACCAAAGAACTCATCAAATCGGTCGGATTGCTGGAAGCTTATCGCAAAGAAGGCACGCAGGAAGCGGCCAACCGGATTGAGAATATCGAAGAATTGATAAACGCCATGTCGGAATATGTGGAAGAACAACGCGAATTGGAAGACGGCGACCCAAGCTTGACAGGATTTTTACAACAAGTGGCCTTGATTTCGGATTTGGATCAAGAACCCGAGAATCATAATGTGGTAACCCTGATGACCATTCATATGTCCAAAGGTTTGGAGTTTCCTTACATTTACATCAGCGGACTGGAAGAGAACCTGTTTCCTTCGCCCCTCACACTGACCACGCGTGAAGATTTGGAAGAAGAGCGTCGCTTGCTCTATGTGGCCATCACCCGAGCCAAAAAGCGTTGTACGTTGACTTATGCCCGAATGCGTTACCGGTGGGGACATTTGTACGATACCGAACCGAGCCGTTTTTTAGACGAAATCGACGAAAAATATTTGGAACGCACCGATTTGACTACCCGGACTTCTCATCTGCTGGACGCCGATATTTTTGACGAAACACCCGCTTATCCCAAATCCAAACCTACCGGAAATGTAAATTCCGGATTTTCCAAAACCATTCGTCCTAAAAACTTAAAAAGGCTTCAAGATGCCCGATCCACACAATCAGCCGTCAAAATCGATTTGCAGAAAGGCGACCGGGTAAGACACGCCCGTTTTGGCAGCGGAACGGTTTTGGAAGTCAACGAAAACGGACAAGACAGTAAAGCCAAAATTAAATTTGATCACACCGGAACCAAGACTTTAATTCTCCGCTTTGCCAAACTGGAAAAATTATAAATCCGATCCGTCAAAAATCAAAGGAAGCAAATTTTTTAACGACGGCGAGCGCCAAATTTTACCCGTTTCGCCCATAAACCAAATTTCAATTTCCCGGTTTTGTTTTACTTCATATTCGGCAATGCTTTGCCTACACGCGCCGCAGGGCGGAACGGGTTTGTCCAAGCGGTGTTTTTCGGAGCGGGCGGTGATAAAAATTTTCAATATTTTACGGCCGGGATGTTGAGCGCCGGCATACCAAACGGCCACCCGCTCGGCACACATACCCGAGGGAAAGGCGGCATTTTCCTGATTGTTGGCCGAAATTACGGTTCCGTCATCCAATAAAACGGCAGCACCTACTTTAAAGTCGGAATACGGCGCATAGGCTTTTTCACGCGCCTTCTCGGCTTCTTTTTTTAGGCGTTGTATGTCTTCCGGGAGTTCGTCCATATCGAACTCGTCGATAAAAACCGGGATTCTAAATGTTTTCATTCTTCGGATGATTTACCCGTTCGTCCTTTTTCGATAAAGAACGCGATGGAAAACCGCATGGTGCCGTCGAGCGGTGTTCGGATTTTGGCGGTGGAAAACAGATAGGAAATGTCGAGGTTCATATAATTGTAGCGGAATCCGGCGCCCAGGGTGATGTATTTCCGTTTTCCTTTGATTTCACTTTCGTGAAAGTATCCCGCCCTGAACTTGAAGGCTTCCATATAGCGGTATTCCATTCCGGCACTCCAGTTG
>JAMONI010000181.1 GCA_027065935.1 Flavobacteriales bacterium
GTTCGGATTTCGACGGGGCGGTTTCCACGCCCACCGATATCAGAGGAATCAAATTTTTAGTAAAGGAATTGTTGAATCAAGGTTTCACTCCGGACGAAATCAAAATGATTATGGGTGAAAATGCCATTCGCTTTTGGTTAAAATATCTCCCCGACTAATGAACGCCAAAGCTAAGTTGAAATATAAGATATTAAGTTTTTGGGTTCGTATTAAGCACAAGCTCCAACAAATCAAGGTGCCTTTTTTCGAGGCATTGAGTTTGTATGACATCTTAAGATTTTACTCGTTCGGCGTCGTGGAAGGTTTTCTGACCATGCGTGCCTCATCCATAGCGTATAATTTTTTCATGGCATTATTTCCTTTTCTTTTGGTGCTGTTGAGTGCCATAGCTTTTGTTCCCATTGAAGGTTTTCAAGAAAGTTTTATCAATTTTTTTCATGACATTTTGCCGCCCAAAACGCATGATTTGTTTGATGAAATTATTTATGACATCGCCACGCATCGACGTAAGAGTCTATTATCCTTGGGGTTGGTTTTGTCCGTTTTTTTTATTGCCAACGGTGTGAATGCGGTACTGACCGGGTTCGAATCGTCGGTTAACAAAGTTTTCGATACGCGTAAATTTTACAAACAGTACGGTTATGCTTTGTTGATTTCAATAATCTTAATTTTGATTTTGATGTTGACGGTGGCGGGTATCGTTTATTTTGAAATTTATGTGATTTTCAATCTGAAAAAGCACGGAGTTATCGACGATATTTCGCCTTGGGTATATTGGTCGAAAAGGATATTTTATTTCGTTATGGTTTTTATTTCGGTTTCCGTGATTTACAAATTGGGTACCGAAGAGGGCAAAAAACTTCCGTTGATTTCGCCGGGTAGTCTGTTGAGCAGTGTATTCTTTCTGTTAGGTTTTTATTTGTTTGCCTTATATATTTTGAATTTTAACCGTTACAATCAGCTGTACGGTTCGATTGGTGCTTTGCTGATTCTGCAATTCATGATGTATGTTAATGCCATTATTTTGTTGTTGGGTCATGAATTGAACATGACCATAGTTAGGCTGAAAGAGGCTCAAAAAAAGAAGGTTTAGTTGAGTTCGGGCCGGTCGGGTGCGTTTTTCCAAAGTTCCAAGTCCGGGCGCGTTTCTATGAGGAGTTTTTGCCACAGATGTTTGGGGTTTAGGTTGAAAATGTCGATTTTTCTTTTCGACACGACCCAAGCGCCGTTGCGGATTTCGCGTTCCAGCTGTCCGCTTCCCCAACCGCTGTAACCGATGAAGAACCTGATTTGGTTATAGAACCGGCTTTCGTTATTTTCAATTAGTGATTTTACCTTGGCGAAGTCACCGCCCCAATATAATCCGTCGTACACGGGTAGTCCGCCGGGGATGGCATCGGGGATTTTGTGAAGGAAATAAAGCCTGTCGGGGGCTACGGGGCCTCCGTTGAACAGTTGGAAAGAAGCTTTGATGTCGGATATTTCTTTTAAGGTTAAAGGAATGGGTTTGTTGAGTATAAAACCCACTTTTCCGTCTTGGTGGACGTCGGCGATGAGGATAACGCTTTTGGAAAAGATTTGGTCCGAAAGCAAATCGGGTGTGGCGATCAATAATTTTCCTTTCATTTTCGATTTCAATAAAAAAACCGTCTTTCCAACCGGAAAAGACGGTTTAAAGTTAAGAGGGTTTCTTCTAAATTACAAACCTTTTTGTAATTCGGAACCTGCTTTGAATTTAACAACGGTTTTGGCAGGGATTTTGATTTTGGCGCCCGTAGCCGGATTACGACCTTCACGAGCTTTACGAGTTACCGTTGAGAACGTTCCGAATCCGATCAAAGTTACCTTTCCCCCTTTTTTCAAGGTTTTGGCAACGTTGTCAAGGAATGATTCCAAAGCTTTTTTGGCTTGTGCTTTGGAGATGCCGGCATCGGCGGCCATAGCTTCAATTAATTGGGTCTTGTTCATAGTGGTAATGTTTTTTGATGCAACAAATATAAAAAAAAATTTAAAAATTAAATGCACTTATGTTTTTATTCGTTTTTTTCTTTGAAAACCAATGATTTTTTTGTTCGGGCGATATAAATTCGATTCTTGTAAATGATTTATAATCAATCACTTAAAATGTATCGATTTTATGTTTTTCAGTCCGTTTATGAAACTCTTAACAGGCATTTGTTTTTTTCCTTCGAGCTTCAATTCCAAAGGTAAAATGTATCCGTCGGACACGGCAATTAGCAAATTTTTGCCCGAGATGAGGGTTTTTCCGGGATTTTCTTCATGTTTTTTGATTTGAAAATCCGCTTTGTAAATGATGATTCGCTTGATTTTTCCGTCCAATTCCACTTTGGCCCAAGCGCCCGGGTAAGGTGAGAGTCCCCGGATGAAGTTGTATATTTTATTAGCCGGTTGTGTCCAATCGATCCGGGTGTTTTCTTTGTTGAGTTTGGGGGCGGGATGTAAGGCTTTGGAATCGTCTTGCGGACGCGTGACTAC
>JAMONI010000182.1 GCA_027065935.1 Flavobacteriales bacterium
AGCTGGGGTGGAATATAATCCGATCCGTATTTACCCGGATTTGCGGTATAATGCAGATCGAATGGTTTTTAAGCAATCAAAAATAGGAGATATTATATATTTGACCGGAATGCTGCAGTATAACTTTTTTAAAGGTTTTTATTCAAGGTTAAACATTACCCCGGGGTATTATTGGCTATATAAAAAAACATAGATTACTATAATAACAAGAATAAATTTCATCTAAAGCTATATGAGTGGCCAAAGTTTCTTTTGGATTTCGGTTTTGGATTCGGAAAGGATTTTTATTATGATAAAGGGAAGTTTAGTTTGACACTAAAATACAATTGGCCATTATATTATACTTGGGCGGGAGATTTTAGATTGGAAGGGAAGTCCACTAATGTTGAAGGCTCTGTTTGTCAATCTAATAAATATTTGGGTATTGAGATGTCATATACGCCTAAGTTCTCTAAAAAGTAGTTTTTCCCTTTTTTATTCGTGTAATTTCCACAGGATGAACGTGTAATTTGTGGTAAAAACTCTTTCATTCCTTCATTCCTTCATTCTTTAATTCTTTCACCAAAAAACTATTCGCTATTTCACTATCCCGCTAATTCACTCAAAAATATCCCAAATCCGTTTTGCTACTTCAAAAAAGCAATTTTGAAACCATTTTGCTTTTTCGGGAAAGCAATTTTTTATATATTTGCTACAAATTATCCTAAATGGAAGGACTTTTGATAAAATCGGCGCGGAAAATTAATGCGGTGCCGGTGGATTTTAAGCGGTATTTGTTTGATCGTTTACATACGCGAAGCCGCATAACCTTTATTCAAGGGGCACGCGGGGCGGGCAAAACCACGCTTTTGTTACAATATGCACGCGAACGGCTTCCCGCTGGCCGTAAAACCCTGTATGTGGCATTGGACGATTTGTATTTTATGGAAAACCGGCTCTACGACCTGGCCGATACCTTCCAAAAACAAGGCGGCGAATATTTGCTCTTGGACGAAGTGCATAAATATCCCGGCTGGTCAAGGGAATTGAAATTGATTTACGACGATTTTCCGGCGTTGCGCGTGCTGGCCACTTCATCGTCGCTACTGGAATTGCACAAGGCCGAAAGCGATTTGAGCCGCCGGGCGGTATGGCTGTTGCTCAAAGAAATGTCCTTGCGCGAATTTGTCTATTTCCAAACCGGCAACCAATTGCCTGCCTATTCGTTAGAGGAAATCCTGTCACGCCACGAACAAATCGCCTTGGAACTCATCCGGACATTCAAGCCTTTGGAAATGTTCCGTGATTTCGTGCGCATGGGAGCGTATCCTTTTTTTACGGAAGATCCGGACAATTATCACGAAAAATTGTTGCAAATCGTCAATTTGGTATTGGAAACCGACTTGCCGGCGGTGGAACGGGTGGATTTTGCCTTTATCGTCAAATTAAAAAAATTGTTGGGCATCATTGCCGAGAGTGTGCCTTTTACGCCCAATATTACCAAACTGAGCGAACGTATCGGCATTTCGCGCAACGCATTGGTGCGGGCGCTGTATTTGTTGGAAAAAGCGCGGTTGCTGTTGTTATTGCACAAGGCGGGGAAGGGCATAAGCAAATTGTCAAAGCCGGATAAAATTTATCTCAATAATCCCAACCTGTTGTATGCTCTAAATATCCGTAAGCCGGAAAGCGGCACCGTCCGGGAAACTTTTTTGACAAACCAATTGGACCATTTATATCCGGTGAATTTACATCCGAAGGGCGATTTCGTGGTGGACGGGCGCTATATCTTGGAAGTGGGCGGCAAAACCAAAGGCTTCGAACAAATAAAAAACCTGCCGGATGCCTACATCGTCCGCGACGATTTGGAAAACGGCACCGGACGGATTATTCCTTTGTGGCTTTTCGGTTTTTTGTATTGATGGGACTTTAACCTTAACGTTAACTTTAACTGTTTAATAATCAGCCTTTAGTCATTAGTCGTTAGCTTTTATCTTTTAGCGGATTTGGGATTTAGGCGTTAGGATTTGGGACGATGTTTCGAATAATTTTTATTTTCCAAATTGCTTGTTTTCAAAAAACAAAAAAATCCAAAAATCGAAATCCCAAGTCCTTAGTCCGGAAAACATTCGTGTAATTCATGCAAGAAAATCTGTCTTATCTGTGCAATCCGCGTCCACCGTGTTCAAAAAATTCGTGTAATTCGTGTAATTTCCACAGGATAAACCCACGGGGTAAGCGTGTAATTAGTGGTTTATTTTTTTTCACGAATTTAACGCTTGTCCGGTGGGAATAACTCTAATTTTTCCCTTTTTTCTTCGTGATAATTCGTGTAATTAGTGGTTTGTTTTTTAGCCACGAATTGCACACTTGTCCGGTGGAAATGGACACGAATTTTTAGCGTTTTTCCGAAACTTCGTTTTAACATTTATTCTTGCAAATTACCGATAAGATTTTACAGGTTTTGAAATATTTTTAACAACAAGCCTCA
>JAMONI010000183.1 GCA_027065935.1 Flavobacteriales bacterium
AGAATTGGCCGCTAAAGTGGCCAAGGCCCGACAAAAACGGGAATATCCGCAAAAAGAAGTAGATGAGAATTTATATCGAAAAGTGTATGATTTCGCTTATCAAAAAATATACGAAATTGCCAAAGAAGGCACGGCCAAGCAAGAACGAAAGGAAAAATTCGATGCGGTCAAAGACGAATTGACGGCTCAATTCGACGAAGCCTTTTTGGAAGAAAACGAAAAAGAAATTTCCGATTACTTTGCCGAAGTCAAGAAGAAAGCGGTTCGCGACTTGATTTTGAACGAAGGAAAACGCTTGGACGGTCGCGCCCCCGAAGACATTCGCCCCATTTGGACGGCGGTGGATTATTTACCATCGGTACACGGTTCCGCCATTTTCACTAGAGGCGAGACCCAGGCTTTGGCGTCGGTAACCCTCGGAACTTCGATGGACGTTAACGTCATAGACGGCGTGTCATTTCAAGATGAAGAAAGGTTTTATTTACATTATAACTTTCCGCCCTTTTCCACCGGCGAGGTAAAACCAATACGGGGAACCTCGAGAAGGGAAATCGGTCACGGTCATTTGGCACAACGCGCTTTGGAACCCATGATACCCGATGATGCGCCCTACACGATTCGTGTGGTATCGGATATTTTGGAATCCAACGGTTCGTCTTCCATGGCCACCGTATGCGCAGGTAGTATGGCATTGATGGATGCGGGAATTCAAATCAAAAAACAAGTGGCCGGTATTGCCATGGGCTTGATATACGACGAAGAAACGGGAAAATACGCCGTATTGTCCGACATTTTGGGCGACGAAGACCATTTGGGCGATATGGATTTTAAAGTAGCCGGAACCAAAGACGGTATAACCGCCTGCCAAATGGACATTAAAATCAAAAACCTCGACCGGGAAATTATGAAAAAAGCCTTGCATCAGGCTAAGGAAGGGCGATTACACATCTTGGAAAAAATGAACGAAACCATTTCCCAACCGCGGGAAGACGTAAAAGATTTTGTACCCAAAGTGGAAAAAATCGAAATTCCCAAAGATTTTATCGGCGCCGTAATCGGTAAAGGCGGAAAAGACATTCAACATTTGCAGGAAGAAACCGACACGGTCATCGTCATCTCCGAAGAAGGCGACAGCGGTATTGTGGAAATCATGGGCAAGGACAGGGAAAATATTCAAAGAGCCATTGAAGTGATTCGAAGCATCGCATTCGAACCCGAAGTAGGGGAGGTGTACGAAGGAAAAGTGGTGGCCATTAAAGATTTCGGTGCTTTTGTAGAAATAGGACGTGGCACCGAAGGGCTGCTTCATATTTCGGAAATCGATTGGAACCGGGTGCGTAATGTAACCGATCACTTAAAAGTAGGGCAAGTCGTAGAAGTAAAACTCATTGGCAAAGAACCCAACGGAAAGCTACGTTTGTCACGCAAAATCCTGATGCCCAAACCCGAAGGTTATGTAGAACCCAAACGTAAAGATAACAAAAGACGGCGACCGCGTTCTAATTTCCGGAACGACAGAAACGAAGGAAATTCTAATGAATAAACCTGAAAAGTTGTAGAAACCGTAATTCATCCGGAAAGTCCGTTAAGCTTGTAACGGGCTTTTTATTTTTGCTAAATTTGTAAAAACAAACCGGTATGGTCAAGCAGGTCGAAATCGAACTTCCGGCTTTCCCCCGAGGTTTTCATTTGATTACCGAACACATCTTGAGGTCCGTAGATATATCGCATATTGAATACGGAATTTTACATTTGTTTATTAAACACACTTCGGCAGCCGTAATGCTCAACGAAAACTACGACCCGTCCGTCCGGACAGATTTGGAAAATGCCTTTAACCGTATGGTTAAAGAAAACGAACCTTATTACACCCACGTGTCGGAAGGGCCCGACGATATGCCGGCGCACATCAAATCGGCTATGATAGGCACAAGCATTTCCATTCCCGTTACGGCGGGAAAATTGAACTTAGGCACTTGGCAAGGAATTTATTTATGTGAATTCAGAAACAGGGGCGGTAAACGGCGTTTGGTGGCCACACTTTTTTATTGAAGTTTTCTCCGCTTTAAAATTTCAAAAGTCCCGTCCGGAAAAATTTTAATAAGCTCGTCGGGGGATGTAAAAAAACCGGACATTCGCGCGGGAACTTTATCTTGCACCTCATTTTTCGTTTTATGTTCGCTCCCGCTAATGTTTTCTTCCGAGTTAGCAGGGTAGGGTGTTCCTTCTCCCGTAATAAACCATTTGATATCGATGTCGGGAAAAAGACGAGTGAATTTGGACAGAAAATCAAAGCTCGGTTTATTACGTCCCGAGAGCAAATGCGAAATACTACTGCGCTGAATGTTTAACTTTTCGGCCAATTCCGAAGAGGTTAAGTTTTTTATTTCCAATACTTTTTTTAAACGGTCGGAAAAAGACTCCATTTGGCTTTTACATTTGTAACAACAAAGCTACGTAATATAGAA
>JAMONI010000184.1 GCA_027065935.1 Flavobacteriales bacterium
AAACCTCAAACGACGTTCGTTAAGCGTTCTTTTTTCGGACTTATGGATGAACGATAACAATCCCGCCCCTTTAATCGACGCTTTGAAGCATTTACGATACAAAAGCTCGGAGCTTATCGTATTTCACGTATTAAACAAAAAGGCCGAAGCCGACTTTATCTTTCCCGACCGTCCCACAAGGTTCGTAGATGCGGAAACGGGTGATGAACTCAATATTTATCCCGGCGAAATCAAGCGCGGTTATATCCGACAGTTTCAACGGTACATAGAACAAATCCGAGAAGCCTTTTACAAGTACAACATCGATTATTATCCCGTTCACACCGAAACGCCGTACCGGGACATTATCGCTTCGTATTTACAAAAGCGTTTGCGAATGAAATAATCACAACCGGAGCTTGCGGTAGCCCCCGGGGATGCGGTATTTGAATTCGGGCGCTTTGTTTAACATCACTTTTTTAACTTTGATTTCTATGCGGGTGTCATGAGTTTCCACCACAATATTTTCGGGCAACACCGTATCTTCAAAATATTTTTCATACCGAATATCCGCCGACAGGTCATTATGCATCCATTTTTGGGAAAAAACCTTAAAAAACCGGTTGAGATACAACTGCTTTACAAACGAATCCCCGTCCGGAACCAGTTTATACGGCGCTTCATTCCGTCCTGTAGGCATAAAATCCCATTGTCCGGCACGGATTTCCAAGGGGACATCGCCCGTAATGACAGCTTGCAATTGGTAAAAATCGAAGCTTAATCCCACTTGACGGGCTATTTCGGTCAATGTGCCTTCATAATAGGTTTTGCCGATAGTTTCATAATACGAAGCTTTTTGGGGCGTAATCAGAGCTTTGGCAACGGGAAAGCCGAACTTGGAAACCGATAAATAAATCAAACTGTCTTTTATTAATGAAACTCGAGCGTTAAAGGAAACCGATTTGCCGGATGCTTGGTATTGAACAACCCATTTTTCGGTTAAATAAGCCTTGTTAAATTTATTTTTTTCGATCCGGGCAAGAAATGTGTCGAACATAAGGGTATTTTCTTTAGGGGATTTGTTTTTTTTTAAAATGCTACATCCGTTTGTCAGGACGGCCAAAACAACGAGCAGAAAAATTTTTTTCATTCTTTCCTACAGTTTTTTCAACAGCTCCGAATATTTTTTCGCCTCTTTTTCTTTTCCCGTTATCCGGTAAATTTCAACCAAGAGTCGATAATATTTTTTCAGCAAATCTTTACGGGCAAGTGCAAAATCCATACCGTTAATCAAATAATTTTCCGCTTCATCGTATTTTCTTAGGTCAAATGCCGTTCGGGCGGCTTCATATTGTAGTTTTGCATAGAAGGGATACCGTTGGGCCAAGCGGGAAATTTTTCGGAAATATTGTTGTGCATCCATTGTATTCCGGTGTTTGGCAAGGTCCCGGAGCAGTTCGTCTTCCGTTCGGGCAACCGGAATATCCGTACCGGAATCGTTTTTCTTTACGTCGAATTGAACTACCGGTGCATTTTTGATTTCGTTTTCAAGCTTTTTAAACCATTTGTTGCCGGGCCTTAATCGGACGGCCGTTTCAATATAAGCCCGTGCCGCTTCGGTTTGCTTCATTTCTTGGTAAGCGGCGGCCAGATAGTAATACACTGCAGGCACACTATCCTTAATTGAAATGCATTTTTCGAAATATTTTACCGCTTTTTCCGGGTGACGTTTAATCCATGCCTGCAAGCCTTTGAAATAGGCTTCGTTAAACTTTTCGTAAGCCTGTTCCGGTTGTTGGCCGAAACTTATCGACACGGCAAAAAACAAAAAGGCAAAAAACGAAATACGCATTTTAATATCCGATTTTGGAATAGTCGCCCAAGTCCAATGCGGGAAGCGGGGTACGGGTATTTATTTTGACAAAATTGCCCAACATACTGCCGGAAATTTCGGTGTTTTTGATTTCCGCATGTGTTCCTATCAAACTGTTTTTAATCCGGGCGTTTTCTACGATTGAACGGTCGCCTATGCTCACATAAGGGCCTATTTCCGTGTTTTTCAATACAACATTATTTCCTATGAAACAAGGTTCGTTTACGGTAACGTTTTCCATAATAATGTTTTCTCCTCTCAAGGATTTACCGTGTTCGAATTCCCACTGCAGGATTTCTTTATTGGTTTGGATGGCGGCGTTTTTATTGCCGAAATCCATCCATTTTTCGATAGAAGCCGGGACAAAAACCATACCTTTGTTCAACATACGGGTTAAGGCATCCGTTAGTTGATATTCGCCCGATTTGGTTATTCCCTTGTCCATTAAAAAGGTAATTTCATCCCGTAAGATTTCACCGTTTTTAAAATAATAGATACCCACAATGGCCAGGTCGGAAACGAATTCTCGAGGTTTTTCCACAAAGTGCACAATGTTTCCGTGCTTATCCATTTTGACCACACCGAATTGTTCGGGACGGTCCACTTTTTTGAC
>JAMONI010000185.1 GCA_027065935.1 Flavobacteriales bacterium
CTGCAGTCTTCCGACCGCTATCAAGTCCCCGACAGCCTATACGGTTACGGCTTTCCCGATTTCGGCTTGCTAATGCAAACTTTGGATTCCATTAAAGAAGTGCAATTGGAAGAAATAGTTGTGTATCCTAATCCTTTTACTTCAAATATCCGTATAAGCGGTATGATTTCGCCCTTGTCCTATGTTTTGTTGGACACGCAAGGACGTAAAATACGCGAAGGAAACCTAAAAGGCGGAATACGAAATTTAAATGTATCCGCCGGAACGTATTTTTTGATCGTTTACGACCGGCATACAAAACGTGTTTTTAAACTCATCAAACAACCTTAACGATGAAGCATGATATTACCAAATTGTTCGGTATCGATTATCCGTTGGTGCAAGGCGGCATGGTATGGGTGAGCGGTTGGCGTTTGGCCGTTGCGGTAAGTGAAGCCGGAGGTTTGGGATTAATAGGTGCAGGTTCCATGTATCCCGATGTGTTGCGCGAACATATTCGTAAGGCCAAAGCCGCCACTCGAAAACCTTTTGGCGTAAATATTCCCTTGCTGTATCCCGATATTGACGAAATCATGCGGATTATCAAGGAAGAAGAAGTGAAAATCGTTTTTACTTCCGCCGGGAACCCCAAAACTTGGACTCCTTTCTTAAAAGAACACGGTGTCACCGTGGTCCACGTGGTGTCCAGTGTTAAATTCGCCCGAAAGGCCGCCGAAGCCGGAGTGGATGCCATTGTGGCCGAAGGTTTTGAAGCGGGCGGTCATAACGGAAGAGAAGAAACCACCACCATGGTGCTTATCCCCGCCGTAAGGCAAGCGGTGAATCTTCCGTTGATCGCCGCCGGAGGCATCGCTACGGGACGTCAGATGTTGGCCGCTATGATTTTGGGCGCCGACGGCGTGCAAATGGGAAGCCGTTTTGCGGCGAGCGAAGAATCTTCGGCCCATGAAAACTTCAAAAAGGCCGTGATTTCCGTCTCGGAAGGCGATACCGTTCTGACGTTGAAAGAAATCGTTCCTACAAGGATTATTAAAAACAAGTTCTACGAAGAACTGCAAAAAATATATCGCACCAAGCCGGATACGGAACAAATCAAACGACTGTTAGGCCGGGGGCGAGCCAAAAAAGGTATTTTCGAAGGCGATTTGGAAGAAGGCGAATTGGAAATAGGCCAAGTGGCCATGTTGTTCGATGACATTTTACCCGCCGGTCAAATCGTAAAAAATGTTATGGATGAATTTTGTCGCTCCTATCAGGAAATTTGTAGCAATAATGAGAATTTCGACTTTTGTTAGCCTCAGCTTAACAGCATTCCTGTGGCTTATTGTCGTGTCCTGTAAGGGGGAAATCAAAGAGCAAAAATTTTTCGGAAAAGCCTTAGGCACCACGTATCATATTACCGTTCAAGGCGAAGGTGAATCCTTGTCAAAGCAAGATATCGAGGCTTTGATTGCATCGCTCAACCGGTCCTTGTCCACCTACATTCCCACGTCATTGATTTCAAGGATTAATAGAGGCGAAACCCTTCGGGCCGATGAACATTTCGTTCGTGTGTTTTCCCGTGCTAAGGAAATCTACAAACAAACCGGCGGCATTTTTGACCCGACGGTGGGTATTTTGGTTAACGCTTGGGGCTTCGGTCCCGGGAAAAAAATAAAAGGTATAGAACGGGACCCGTCCGTGGTGGACAGTTTGATAAAATTTGTCGGTTTCGACATGGTTCGAATTGACGATGAAGGATTCGTCCGAAAAAAATATCCCGAAATATTCATCGATTTTAATTCAATAGCCAAAGGTTACGTCATCGACAGGATAGGGGAGTTTATCACATCGAAAGGATACGAAAATTATTTGATTGAATTGGGCGGGGAAGTATTAGCCAAGGGGCAAAACAAGAAATCGGGGCGGCCGTGGATCGTGGCGGTGGATTACCCTGTTCCCGCTTCGGAAAATTACATAGCGGAACTGAAATTAAGCAATCAAGCCCTGGCCACATCGGGTAATTACCGTAAGTATCGAATCGACCGGCAAACGGGACAAAAATACGTGCATACCCTTAATCCCAAAACCGGATATGCCGTACCGTCCAATCTGCTGAGTGCGTCGGTCGTAGCGCCGGATTGCACTCAGGCCGACGCTTGGGCCACGGCGTGTATGGCTGCCGGACTGAAAAAAGCCAAGCAATTTATAGAGAAAAACGAACATTTGGAGGCCTTGCTGATTTATTCCGACAGTTCGGGCCGACTTCAAGTATGGCAATCGAATCATTTGCCTCTTGTGCAAAATTAGACCGAACATTATTGCTTCGGGACAAAGGCGTGCTTACATCTTCGCTTCTTCATCCGCAAAGACGCCTCCGGAGTGGAAGCTTTCGGGTATGACGAATTGGGCAATATTTCCACTTCGCTGCGGGGAGTGGCCGTGGCCGGGAGACAACTCTACTGGTATCTCACCTTGAAAG